>PWPP01000048.1 GCA_003558625.1 Syntrophomonas sp. | reverse complement strand
GATTGGCGGTTGGGAAAGATTCTGATGACTCTCTCCCGGCGGCGGATCTACTCGTTGAGGCGCTCCACAGAGTTGGTAGTCCGAAGACGCCTGCGATATTTATCGGGCAGATTAAGCACCGCAGTGACATCGTCAAAGCCATTTTCGATGATTGCAACCACCCGCGGCAACTTGTCCGCATAATGGGCACTAAATTGCTGTTGCAGGTAGCGGGCAGTCGGTATATCTGGAGCATCCAGGATCGCCCGCACTTTTTGGTAAACTTCATTGCGACTGTGCTTGGGGGTGGCCCCCAGGACATTGCGCATGAAATGGGTCTGGCAGCGTTGCCAGGTAACCCCTTGGAACTGTTTCTTGACAGCTTTAACCAGACCAGAGTGATTGTCTGAAACCAGGAGATCCAGACCCCTGAGCCCTCGGTTTTTGAGGGATACGAAGAATTCGGACCAGCTATCTTCAGATTCGGTATCCCCGAGCATGAAACCGAGCAGTTCCCGCCGGCCCGAATGATTTACACCGGAAGCGATCATGAGCCCTTGGGAGCGGACCCGACCTTCTTCCCGGACTTTCAGGTAGAGGGCGTCCACAATCACAAAAGGGTATCTGGCATCGTTTAAAGGCCTTGAATTCCAGGCAATGACAATCGGATCCAATTGTTTGCATAATTCGGAAACGGTCGATTTGGAAAATTCAACTCCACAAAGTTCCTCGGTGATCAGACTCACTTTGCGGGTCGAGACCCCGTTTATCACCACCTCCAGCATGGCCAGGACAAAAGCCTGTTCGCTCCTCTGATAACGGGAAAACATCTCGGTAGAGAATTTGCCATCCCGCAGTCTGGGTACATGTAGAGTGATGGTGCCGACCCTGGTCGTAAATTTATGAGGGTAGCTGCCGTTACGATAAGCTTTTCTGTCTTCGGTTCGTTCGTAGTGGTCGGCACGGATCTGTTCCGTCACCTGCGCTTTCAATACCTGGTTCAATACGGATTCCAGCAGTTTATTCACCCCGGATTCCTTTGCATCCCCTAGAAATAACTGATGCAAAATCTCTGAATCTACGGTAATCTGATATTGAGCCATTTTCTCTCCTCCTTCAGTCAGTATTGGTGTGTTGTCAACAACATTCTAACTGAGGAGAGCGATCTTGGCTCGCTCTATTTTAAAAAACTAATTTACACAATTATACGGACTTAATATCATTCAGGCTCTTTCAAGTACTATGGCTTCATGGTTAAAGCAATCCTTTTCTGTGCTCTGTCAATTTTCAGCACCCTGATTTTAACGATATCCCCGGTCGAGACGATTTCGAGGGGATGCCTGATGTGACGCACGGACATTTCAGAGATATGCACCAGTCCGTCTGTTTTGACGCCAATATCAACAAAGGCGCCAAAATCCACGACATTTCGCACTACCCCTTCTAATTCCATGCCGATCTCTATGGCATCCATGGTTAATACATCCTGCCTGAAAATCGGAGGGGGAACATCTTCCCTGGGGTCTCTTCCCGGTCTTAGCAAGGCTTCTACGATGTCATTCAGGGTTGGTAGTCCGGCTTCCAGGCTTACAGCTACATGCTTTAGGTCGGCTGACTGCAGCTTATCCCGCAGATTTGGGCTGCCTGGATTTTGCAGATCGGCTTCCAGGCAGTTTATGAGATTGGTTACTAGCGGGTAGGATTCAGGATGAATGGAGGTGGCATCTAACGGGTTTAGACCCTCGCTGATCCTCAAAAAACCCGCTGCCTGCTCAAAGGCTTTGGGGCCGAGCTGGGGTACGTTGAGTAATTGCTGCCGTTTTTGATAAGGACCATGGGATTCCCGGTATTGGACCACATTTTTTGCTACCGCTGCGTTAATTCCGGCCACATAGGCTAGCAGTGCCGGGGAGGCGGTATTAAGGTCAACCCCAATGTAATTTACCGCTGATTCCACCACTGCGTTTAGACTTTCCTCCAAATGCCGAGCCGGGAGATCATGTTGATATTGACCCACCCCGATGCTTTTAGGGTCAATTTTTACCAGCTCCGCTAACGGGTCCTGGATGCGTCGGGCTATGGAGACCGCACTGCGTTCAGAAACGTCCAGCCCGGGAAATTCTTCTGCGGCCAGTGCTGAAGCGGAATATACACTGGCTCCGGCTTCACTAACGATGGTGTAAGCCAAATCAGGAAAAGAGGCTTGTTGAATAAAGCCGGCGATTACATGCTCAGTTTCCCGGGAGGCGGTACCATTGCCAATAGCAATGGCATCAACCCGGTATGTTTCCACCAGGCGCGTTAGAACGCCCCGGGTTTTATCGATCTCGCTGCGGGGGGGAGTAGGATAGAATACCCCGATTTCCAGAACCATACCATTAGGATTGACCACGGCCCATTTGCAGCCGGTGCGATAAGCGGGATCGATGCCTAAAATGGTTTTGCCTTTTAGGGGTTTTTGTAACAGCAAAGAGCGGAGGTTTTGAGCAAAGACCTGTAAGGCCTGGGTCTGGGCTTTTTCAGTCAATTCATTACGAATATCACGCTCAATAGCCGGAGCCAATAAGCGCTTCCAGGCATCGCTGACTGCGAGGGTCAGTTGTTCCCGGGGCGGGCCGCCTTTTAAAGATTTTTGCATCATCATCTGCAAAATCCCTTCCTGGTCCTGTTTTAGTGCCACCCGGATAATGTCTTCTTTTTCAGCCCGGTTAATGGCTAAAATCCGGTGTGAAGGGATGCGGGATACCGGCTCACGGTAGTCATAGTACATGGAATAAACTGATTCTTTATTTTCCTCTTTTACTTTGGTTACCAGCACTCCGGATCTCCTGCTTATTTTGCGGGCCGCCTGGCGCAGATCCGGATCATCAGCCAGGGTTTCGGCTATGACATCCCGGGCCCCTTGCAGGGCGGCTGCGGGGGAATCCACTTCCTCGTTTATATATTTTTCTGCTTCCTGCTGTACATTTGCCGTTGGCGGACAGTTCAGAATATAATCTGCCAGTCCCTGAAGTCCTTTGTCCCTGGCCATGGAGGCTCGGGTACGGCGTTTGGGGCGGAAGGGGCGATAGAGGTCTTCTACCTCGGTAAGCCTGTTGGCTGCCATGATTTTATCCCGCAATTTTTGGGTGAGCTGGCCTTGTTCCTCAATATGGCGCAGTACTTCTTTCTGGCGCTGGGCCAGGCGGCGGAATAATTTTAGTAATTCATCGATCCGCCGGATCGAAACTTCATCCAGTTCACCGGTTACTTCCTTGCGGTAACGTGAGATAAAGGGAATGGTTTTATCGTCATCCAGTAATGCTACCGTGGGAGCTACTTTGTTTTGGGCAATGCCGCTTTCCAGGGCAATCGCTGCAATAATACTATCCATAACTTGGTTGTTACTCCTATTCTATGTTAGGTGGTAAATCTCCCGGCAGCGGCAAAATGTTGGTGAAGTTGAAGAAGCTTTATTGCATCTTGCCCTGGGCCAGAGACACCTCCTGCAGTCTGGGGATGGCAGTCTTTGCCAGTTCTTTAAGGCTATGATGATGGGTGAAAAAGAGCACCTGCGTTTTCCGGGAAAACTCACCCAGGACCTTAAGGGTTTCAGCCGCCCGGGGATCATCAAAGTTCACCAGCAGATCGTCTAGTATAAAGGGAAGGGGCTTATTTTGTTCCAAATATCTTTCCAGACTGGCCAGGCGAAGAGATAAATATAGTTGATCCAGGGTGCCGTCACTCATGCCGGCAACGGAAATCTTTGCCCCGGATGGACGCAGGCCCAGGAGTACGGGGTTGTCCTTATCATCAAAATCGACGTTCAGTCCGGCAAACGAATTGTGGGTTAAGCGGGCAAAAAAGTCTCCGGCCTTTTTAATCATCGGGCTTTGGTTTTGTTCCCGGTAGCGCTCAATTCCCCGGCGTAAAACCATAGAGGCCAGCCGCATTCGGGAGTATTCTTCGGTTTGTGATTTTAATTCGGCCAGGATGCTTTGTGCTTCTTCGGCTGCCTCGACTGCAGCCAGGGAATTTCCGCCAATTTTTTCCTGGTATTCTTTTTTTATGGCTCCCAGGGCCTGGTTTAATTGGTCCAGGTCTTCCCGGTTCTGCATCAAACCCTGGTTGATTTCCCCGATTTTTCCGGGCAGGGTATCCCCATCAACCGCTTCGGCTTCAGAGATTATTTTGTCCAATGATCGCCCCCTGCCTGCCGCAAGCAGCTGCTCTTCCAGTCCAGTTAAATCTTTTCTTAATTGCAGCCATTGTTCCGATTTTTCTTCTGCCTTTTGTAAATCTGACTCCTGATGGCAGCGGGCCTGTTTCAGCAGCGCATTTATTGCTTCATTGAGCGTGGCAATGCTTTTGGCTGCATTGGTATCTGCTGTCTGGGCTTTTTGGTGCTGTTGCTCTAGGTTATTCCGTTGAACCTGATCCCGCTGTGCTTTGGTCACCCGGTTCTGGAGGTGGGTGACGGCGGAATCTGGCGGCATCTGTCTTAGGTCAGGAGCCGCGTTTTCCAGCAGCATATTCAGCCGGGTTGTAAACGCATTTATTTCAAAATACATTTTATCCAGCGGGATTTGTTTGCGGGCCAGGTCGTCGATTTTATGAAACAGGTTTTCCAGCCGCTCCAAATAAGACAAAACTGCTTTGGTTGATGCGTTATCTTCCAGCCCCATCTTTTTTATCGCGTGGGCCCATTTATGCTCCCAGGCGGTTAAATGATTTTCCGTTTCTCGCTTTTTCGTCTCTGCAAATTTTATATTCTTTTCTAACTCATTACACATGTCCTCGATATTTTTCAGTTCAATTTCTGTGTTCTGGCAGCTGTCACAAATTTCCTGAGCCCGGTCGATTAATTTTTCCAGGGTTTCTGCGTCTATTGCTCCTGCTTGGCCCAGAGTCCTTAATTCCTGGCTGATTTCTTCCTTGTGGCTGGTTATTTTTTCCCGGAGCATTTTTTCTGCAGTCCGTTCTTCATTTAACCTGCTCATCTCGGTGATCATTTCCCGGCGCTGATGTAACCAGGGAACCATTTCCCCGGGGGAGAGGGGAGTAATTTTTGCATGCTCCCATAACCCTGACCAATCCTGGTTTAGTTTCGTTAGGTCATGCGCTGTTTTTACGTTTTCAGCATTGAGCTTCTCCATGGTTTCGTTGCCTTTGGTGATTTCTGCCTGCAATAATTTTTTGTGTTCCACCCGATTGGCCTGGTAGCGTAGCAGGTCAGCCACCTCATCTGCCCTGGTTACACTGGTTTCATAGGCTGATTCCAGGGGTTGGTGATCCCCGCTATAGGCCTGTACTTCTTTTTCATCGCACCTGCCTTCCAGCCAGGCCCGGCGAACAAGGTTCCACCCACGCTGCCGGTATTTCCGGGCCTCTTCTAGTTCATGTTCTGTAGGAACTGCAAATTCCTGACTGGTCAGTTTGTCCTTGTTTTCCGCCAGCCTGATTTCTTCAACTGCCATTTCCTTCTCTGTTTTTTTTCGGTTATTCTGGATCTCCCGGAACTGTATTTCATAGGAATGAACGGTTTCAATAAGAGGCAGGGGTAATTGAAGCAATTCTTCCAGAGTGCCTGACCAAAGGGGCAGAGAATATAGTTTTTGCTTTAGTCGATTTTCCAGGGCATTAGCGTTGGAGTTATATTTTCTAAGCTCTTCTTCTAAATCTCCCTTCTTTCTGGCCCGGTTAAGGGCATGAAGCAGGGGGAGAAAATTTATTCTGGGACCGATGTTATTTTTTTGTCTGATTTTTTCTTTCCGGGCGAGCTCCAATTTTTCTACGTCTTGTTGTGCGGAAACGTGTTCCCGGTTTAACAGGGGATAGTTCTCTGCTAAATCTTTTATTTCCCGGACAAGGATATGGGGCAGCCTTAATTTTTCTGCCTCTTGCAGGGAAGAAAGGGAGGGGTCCAGTTGCCGCAGCAGAGAGCGAGTTTCTTCCTGCAGCTTAGACTTTTCACCTTCCCGGGTGGGGATTTCCTTAATATGGTCACGGTATGTGCCCAGGCGTTCATAAAGGGCAGCGATTTCGGGGGCAAAACCCAAGAGTTTTTCGGGGATCATGATTAAAGATAGTTCTTTTGCCAGGGTTATTCTACTTGCTGCCGCCTGTTTTTGATCTGTGATCGCGGTGTTGCGTTTATTGATTAGTTGGATCCGTTCTTCTTTGAAAGAAGGTGGCAGAATCGGGATGTCACCCATGGAATGTATTTTCTGCAGGAGGTGTTTCCGTTCCGCTACTAGGGGCAGCGTGTTTTCCAGCCTCTCTAGCCGAGATTTTTCTTGCATTAATGCCTGTTCATTTTCCTTTAATTTATCTACTTGCTTTTTTTGAGTTTCATACTTATGCTCGAGCTCCTGCCATTTTTGGGGTTTTAGGGACAAGTCTGCCATTTTTGTTTGGGCGTCTTTGTACTGTTTTATGGCTTTATTGATAACAGGGGTTGAGGCTCTAATTTTATAAAGAGTTCCCGCTTCATTATCCAAATCCCGAAAGAGTTTTCGCAGGCCACCGATACCCGAGGCAGCCTCAAAGAGGGCTTCCCCCAGAACACCCTGTCCTTCTAAAAGGTTTTCTCCCCCTTGCCTCAGGCTTTGGTGATCCATGCCAAACATGAGGGAAAACACTTCGCGGTGGATGGGATCCAGTTGTAAAATGCTATCGTCAACCGGGTTGTTGTTTTCATCCAACAGTGTATTCTTTTGGCCTTTGCGCCGGATCAGGGTTATTTCTTTACCGTCAATTTCTAAAACGGCCTTAAGGCGCAGATTTTTAGGAAGATGATGGTGGGCATCGGGACTTCTTGCCGGGATTCCATAAAGAAAATCCTTGATAGCGCGGAGCACAGTGGTTTTTCCGGCTTCGTTTTCTCCGTAAATCAAGCTGAAGTTACCGCCAGGGGCAAAATTTATTATATAGTTGCTGAAAGACCCAAAGGCTTCCAGGTGAAGCTCCTTAATCTTCATGATCCAACCCTCCTGTCAAAAGCCGGGATAGAATCAGCTCTTCAGCTCCGGACAAACATTCCCGGAGATATTCGTTGTTATCCAGGTCTGATTCGCCATCAAAAATTTCATGAGGGAACGTTTGCAGGTCTTTTTTCAATTCAGAAGCCAGATCGCGCAAAAGTTTTTCATCACGGCTTAACTCCTGGATATAGCGTATTAAGCCGGAAACAGGGCTGCTGCCAAGGATCTCTTCTTTATTGGCCAGGGATCTGGTTTTTATTTTTACTTTTTCCAACCATATTTGGCCCGCCCCCCGTTCTGCAGCTACAACCCGCAGATCATTGCTTATACGTTGCCGGTGGTGTACTATTTGGTTGTGTATGCTGCTAGCTCCGGTAATAATCATACGCAAAGCCAGGAGGCGGTCTTCGGCCTGACCCATCTCATGTTCTAAGCCGGCAATAGCCCGCTCCATAACCTCGTCAACGGTATCGAGCCCGCCAATGTCTAAATGGACCACCGTCCAGCGTAAAACATCTAATGCCTGGTGCTCAGCCGATATTACCCTGCCATCTTGGACCTGGACCAGAGTACATCCTTTTGCACCTTCTTCCCGGATATGGCGTCCCTGGGTATTGCCGGGAAAGATGATATAGGGATCCCGGCCCAGAATTTCTCTTTTGTGCACATGCCCCAAAGCCCAGTAGTCATAGCCTTTATTTTTCAGATCATGAATACTGCAGGGGGCATAATTCTCGTGCCCTTCTCTCCCGGTGGCACAGGTATGCAAAAGACCGATGTTGAAATAATCCCTGAGGGGCGCAGGATAATTTTTTGATATGTCATCCAGGATGGCTGCCCGGGAAAAACCCTGCCCGTGAATGGCAACCCCGTAATTATCGAGTGTAAGGGTTTCGGGTTCTTGCGTAGAAAAGTCCCGGGTATTGGCGGGTAAACGAAGCAAGCGGGT
>PWPP01000084.1 GCA_003558625.1 Syntrophomonas sp. | reverse complement strand
GAAGCAATCGGGTGAGAAGTATCCTGGGATGCCGCAGAAAAAACGGTGCGCATCAGCAAGGACGGCACCACACTGCGGCTTATCATCGATCATGCAAGGGCCTACCTGGACCCGGGGACACCCGTTATGCTGGATGTACCTCCTCAGATCATCAACGATCGCACCATGATCCCGGTTCGGTTTGTCACTGAAAATCTGGGCTATCAGGTTGCATGGGATCCTGTGTTTAAAATGGTTTCCCTTTATTCCCCTTTCCCGTCCCGGGTAGTGGAGCTCATTGAACAAGCCCGGCCTGCAGTGGTGCTGGTAGAAACCAATCGCAGTTACGGCAGCGGTATCATCTTATCCCCAGAGGGAGAAATTGTCACCAATGCCCATGTAGTTGCCGGGGCCTCCCATATCACCATAACCACTGATCATCCTGCCAGTTTTCCAGCTGTGATCGAACGCATTGACCACACCATTGACCTGGCGATCTTAAAGATTAATCCCGGGGCCACCCGTTTAGCTGCCTGGCCCCGGTATAAAACGTCGGATCAGCTCCAGATCGACCAGGAAGTTTTTGCCTTTGGAAATCCCCTGGTCCCGGACGCTCCTGTATCACGGGGATATATTAAAAACTTGGTCACGGAAAATGGCGTTACCTATATCCAAAGCACCATCCCGGCAGCTCCCGGCAGCAGCGGCAGCCCCCTGATCACTTTTCAGGGAGAAATAGCCGGCATTATTACCAGCGCCTCTACGGATAACACCAGAACCTGTTTTGCCCTTCCCCTGGATTATTATCCCGGTTTAAAAAACCGCCCCCCTTATGGAAGATTGGACGAAATCCGGGCCTTCCTGTTTACGGTGGAGGAGTGGGAAAAATCCAACCGAAAAATCTCAGCCCGGCTGGATGTATTATTGCACCTCTACAGCGCCGGTGATGCTACATCAAAAACCAAGGAGATGGCAGCAGATGTGCAGTCCCAGATCAACCAGTTCCGAACCCTGGTATCCAGTTATTCCAGCTCCAATCCCCAAGTTGTTACCTGTGTGGATTATTACGCCAAACACCTGGATTACCTGTCTATGGCTTTATGGTCAATGCTTAGAGATCTGGAAACCGGGCAAATATCCCAAGATGACTTCTCCGCCTTTCAGGATCAGTTTGCTGCTTCGCTTCATTACAGCAAGCTGTTTTATGATCATTACGAACTCCTGGTAGAGGAGTACTATGATAACCTCTTTCGTTCATAACCTGGGCCCCTCTGCGAAATCGGGATTAATAAGTCTTCCCGCCTGGGCTAGTTCCAGTAAATTCCGGGTTCCCATTGTAGTAGGGACATCGGGAAAAAAAGCTGCTACCTGGTGTTTCAGGGTAACCCCCTTGACTTCCATATAGCCTTTCTGCCCGGTAAATGCTTAAAAATCAACGAGCTATCTCTTCGTTTTCATGCCATTTCTCTAATAGGGTCCGCTATGGTTGGGGGGACTTTAAGGCAGCAATGATCTCTCCCAGAAACTGGGGCAGATCATCCGGAATCCGGGAAGTAATAAGATTGCCATCGACGACTACGGCCTGGTCCAGATACTCTGCTCCGGCATTGACCATGTCATCCCGGACGGCAAAAAATCCGGTGGCCTGCTTTCCTTTTATGATTCCTGCCGATATTAACACCCATGGCCCGTGGCAAATATCAGCCACCACTTTTCCCCGGGCAAACGTTTTTTGGACCAGATTGAGCACTTCCGGATAGCGGCGCAATTTATCCGGGCAGTAGCCTCCGGGAATAATAACCGCTGCCACCTCCTCCGGATTTATTTGACTGATCATAACCTGTGGTTTAGCCGGATAACCGTTTTTTCCCCGGTATTCTTTGCGCTCTTTCCCTGCCAGAATCACCTCGCACCCCTCTTCCAGCAGCCGATAATATGGATACCACATTTCCATCTCTTCGTACAGGTCATCACATAAGACAATGACTTTTCCTTTTTCCATGGGATCTCCTCCTTCGCTAAGTTACGGCCGGGACGGTTTTCACTTTTGTCGTCTCACTGGCCGGGAATGTGGTTGCTTCATTTCCTATTTTACCTTACCGGCATTATTTTTAAACAGTGCTCCTTTTGCCTGGCTGCAAAACATTTCTCTTTTGGCCCTGCAAAGGGTAAAATATACGTAGAAACCTGAAAACTGCTTTTGGCTTTATGGGAGCGAGGTGCATAGGAGATGAGCATTTTTGCAGCGGTGCGTCTGGGAGACTATGACCGGGTGGCGGAATTGTTAAAGACTACAGATCCCAATGTGAAAAACCACCGCCAGTTCAGTTACTCTCTCTTGCATTATGCTATACGAAATAACAACTATCATATTGCCGCTCTGCTCCTGGACCACGGGGCTGATCAGGGATTTAAGAACCTGTTTGGAGAAATTCCCCTGCATGTGGCTATTCGCAAGGGAAATCTGGACCTGGTCAGGCTCCTTTTGCAATACCGTATCGGGACCGAAAGCCTGAATAATATTAAGGAAAGCCCCCTGCACTATGCCGCCCGTTTTGGCCATATTGAAATCGGCCGTTTTTTACTGGATCATGATGCGGATATCCGGGGTCAAAACGTCAATGGTGACACTCCCCTGCATTATACCGCCATCTATAATTTTCCGGACTTTGCCATTATGCTTTTACAGCAGGGGGCTCCCCCTGACCTGCTCAATTTCAGCAACCAGGATTTTCTGACCGGCGCCCGGCAAAAAAACCATGTGGAGTTCCTTTTAGCCTTGGAGGAGTATTACCATCAGGATACGGTAGCCAGGTTAACCCAAAACATTGTATCCGGAACATCTTTTTTATTATGAGGAATGCATATGCGCTTTCTTTACCAAAAAGAATATGATAAAAACGTAAAAGCCCTTTCCTCCCGCCCCCTTAATGAGATTGCCGCCGTGTTGTCGGCAGCCGTGGGCCAATTGGTGAACCATTTTGATGAGATGTTTACCCGCTGGACTCTGATTGCTGCACCCATTCAAGTTGTAAATCCGGACCCCGCTGCTTCCGGGATCAAGACCATGTGCGCGGGAGACGACGGAAAGATTTATATAAATCCTGCCTTTTGGAACACCGCCTATGCCTACTCCCGGAGCCGCAACAGTGAAATAAACACCCCCCAGGATATGGGTTTTTTGTTGTTTCACGAAATCTGCCACCAGTTATTCCAGCATCCCCATTATCATCCCTTTATTGTTAACGATGCCCATAACCGTAAAATCCCAGTCGATATCGCCCGGGAAATAGCCAATACCTGCATGGATTATATCATCAATGCCCTGTGTGCCGAGCTCTTCCCCCGGGCCGTCATTTTCAGGTACCCTGAAGAAGGTTTTCATGCCATCAGCAAACTCAATTTTCTGTCCACTCTGGACGGCTTGGGAGTAAAGACTCGCCTTATAGCCCAGCGCGTTTTAAGTAAAGCGGCTTATGAATGGGAATGGTCCGAGCTCTATACCATGGCTGTCGCCACCTGGCATAAATCGGGAGTAACCAACAGGCCTGAGTCTCCCCTTAACCTTGAAACAGAGAGGGATCGGTTGATCCCTGAGGACCAGGAGGTTTGGGAGGAGCACCGGCAAAAAATCCTGATCCGGGGAGTCCATGGAGAAACCATCGATGCCTCCCAGACTCTGGAGGCCCGGGCCGGCTCCCTGCCCGAGAGAGATAGTCCGGTAGAAACCTGGCCCCGAATCTGTATCGGATTGCTTCCGGATTTGAGAAGACACAGCGGCAATCAATCGTCAGCAGAAATACGCATACTGGAACAGATATCGGAAACAAAAATCCCCTGGACCCAGGCCATGCATAACCTGGTCCATCATGCCGTACGGGCGGACCAGGTTACATCCAGCTGGCGTACTCCGGCCCGTAAAAACCCACACTATCCAGGCCGCACTTATATGGAGACCGGCAATATATGGTTTTTAATCGATACCAGTGCTTCCATATCCGATCATGAACTAAGCAACCTCATGGGAACGGCAGTTTTTGCTTCCCGCATGAAAGTAGAACACCAGGGGAGGGTGATTATCATTCCCTGGGATGTTGTCACCTATGATGATTTTGTTTTAGAAAAATACAGTGACACCTATAAATTGCAGGCCGTTCCCGGAGGCGGGGGTACGTTGTTGAAGCCGGCCCTGCAAAAACTATTGTCTGACGTTCGTTTTGGCTGCAGTGACCTGGTGATCATTTGCACCGACAGCTGCATACATGATTCCGGCGATATCTTCCCCTATCTGAAGGCCATCTATAATAAGGCCGGCAATAAAATCCTGTGGTTTAATATTGGCCGGGAGGAAGATGCTGCCTATTTACATGATTGTATCTACGTGCTGAGAATAAACCGGGAGGATTATCAATATATTTTATAAGGAGAGAGGCTTGTGGTTACATGGAGAACAGAAGCGATTGCTTCTGAAATAAAAGCCAATTATATTTTTGCGGAAGCGTGGGCCCACGAATACGGGCTTACTGTTCAGCATACCCCCCTATGCCTGATAGGCCCCCCCGGCATAGGGAAAACCGAATGCGTACGCCAGGCGGCCAGAGAAATAGCCCTGGATTTGGGGAAAACCATCATCGAATGGAACCGTTTTGAAAATCTGAATGCCGAGGAACGCATGGCCTGCATCGAAAAAACCTACCATCATGGATCCGGGCCTTTTTTCTTTGTCGAAATCAATTTATCTACCCACGATCCCGCTGATTTTTCCGGCCATCCGGAAAAAGCCAACGAAACCATTCCCCAACCGGACGGACGGCTAAAATCCCATCTGGTAACGGCTTTTTCGCCCATGAAATGGGCCCGCTATATGCAAAACTTTCCCGGAATTGTTTTTATAGACGAGTTCACCAATGTCAACCGCCAGGATTTGCGCTCCATCTCCCTTAAGGTGTTGGAAGGTAAAATCGGCTATTCTTCAATCAGTGCCGGCACCCTGGTCATTGTGGCAGGCAATAATATGGGAGAAAGTTCGATGGCTCTGCCTCTTTCAGAACCCACGATCAACCGGATCCAGTTGATCAATATTATCCCCCCCACAGCCTTAGGCTGGCTGCATTACATCGAGAACACCTACGGGGAAGCGGTAGAATACATGGCCGCAGGTTACTTATCCAACCTGGCCTCCAGTAGCCCGGATCCCAAACCCTTGCCGGAATACCTCTCCCACCAAAGCCATAAGGCCTTTGTCACCCCGCGTTCCTGTGATTTGCTGCTGAAAAAAATAAGCATTTTCAACCATGCTTACCGCCGGGGTTTGTTGTCCCAGGCTGATTTTCACAGTGCCACCGAGGGAGCTGCAGTAAGTTTAATCGGAGAAAAAGAAGGGACCCTGTTTGCGGCCTGGTATAAAAACCAGCATCTGCTGGAAGCAGCCCTGCAGGATCCGGCCAGAGTCAGCACCCTTTCTCCCAGCCAGATTTGCGGTTTATCGGTTATCATGGGGCGTAAAATAGGCTCGGCTCTAACCCAGACATCCTATGAAAGCCTGGCAAGCTGCCGCCATATCCTGGAAGCCATTTGCAGCCAGGGGAAGGAATATGCCGGGTTAATTGTATTTGCTGCCGGGATTTTTCCTGCCCGGGAGGTAACCCTTGAAAACCTGGGCTCCTTTTTCTCCAGATTTACCCTCCTGCGCTCCTACCTGGATGAGGAGGAGATAACGGATCACGAAGTTGACCTATGGCTCACTGCTTCTCCCCCGGATTATTTAAATCTGCTGTCCGAAAAATCTTTTCTGGATCGTTCCCACATCAATCTCAGAGACTCGACCGTTAGAAATCCCTTCTATACCCGGGAAGCTACCGCGCTCAGCAAAATCTTTACCCAGTCGGTGAAATATCTTCTCCAGCCGGTTTTGGATGCTTTGATTAAGGATATGTTAAAAGACATGAGCCAGGACAGTGCCGCAGCAATCCATGAGCGCATTACCACCCTGCAGGAAATAAGGCAAAAACTCTAGATATTGACGCCCCTTACCGGCCAGGATCCAGATGTGCCCGGAAATGATTACAGGGACTCCTTACCGCTGCGAGTCGAGCCTGCTTCGAGATGGGTTTTTAACCTTTCCGTCTCACCGGGCAGAATAGATGGCCTGGTAGGATTCATAATTGCTGATTACTTTTTTGATATACTGCCGGGTTTCCTGGTATGGAACCTGTTCAATGTGTTCGTAAGTCCCATCCCATTTTTCTTCTTCTATCCATTTGTTCACCTTGCCCCGACCGGCATTATAAGCCGCTACAACCAGGGGCAACCGCCCCCCGAATTCGGCATGTAGGCTGGCTAAATACCAGCATCCCAGACGAATGTTAACAGCAGGATTATCCAGCATATCTGCGTCGAAATCGTCTAACGCAATCTGTTCCGCGATCCAGTAAGCCGTCTCCGGCATGATCTGCATCAAGCCCCTGGCTCCGGCATGAGAGCGGGCCGTATCTTCAAATTTACTTTCTGCCTGGATAATGGCAAACACCAGATTAGGATCAACCTGGTACTCCCGGGACATCTGCATAACAGTATCCCGGTGGGGTTGAGGATAAAACACGCTGATCCAGCGCGGGAAAAAAACAGCACTGATAATAAATAAAATGACAAATCCCCACAAGAATATAGGAATATGGCTGGTCTTCAGATTTTTAAGCAAATATATCCCCTTTCCGGCCGGCCGGTTTACGTCTTTACCTTTTCTTTAATCTGGGCGAAGTATTTTTTGGTTTGGGCCATAGTCTGCAGGGGAGTATGGTTGTTATCAATGACAAAATCTGCCCTTTTGGCTTTTTCGTTTAAGGGAATTTGAGATCTGATCCGTTTAAGGGCTTCTTCGCTGTTATAATGGTTGCGGGCCATAAGCCTTTCCATTTGTGTTTGTTCATCCACCCATACTACCCACACGTAATCAACCATGTCTTCCATATGGGCTTCTAACAGCAGGGCAATCTCCAGAACCACTAACGCCTCCGGGTCCAGGGTCCCGATTTGCCGGATTCTTTCCTCCAGGGCTTCTTTTACCCGGGGATGAGATATCTGGTTCAGCCGCCTGAGCTTTTCCGGGTGGTTAAATACGATTTCCCCTAATTTTCCCCGGTTAATATAATTCTTTTCATCCAGGACCTCCGGGCCAAATTCTTTGACGATATCTTTCCAGGCCGGCTTTTCCGGTTCTATCAGTTCATGGGCTAACTGGTCTGCATCTACGATGATTCCACCCAATTCCTGCAAAATGTTGGCCACCGTGCTCTTACCGCTGGCTATGCCTCCGGTTAATCCTATTATGATCATCATTAACTCCTCACAGATTTATTTTTACTGCCCTCACAGGTTTCAGGCGGGTTCCACCAGGGCGATATCCCGGTCGATATACCGGTACGCCCCAGGCTTTTGAACAGTGCCACTATTCTCGGTTTCCGATGACATAATACCATTACCTGCCTACTGCTGGCAACGGCTGCAATAATGGCTGCTCCGCCCTCCGATCTTTGTAACTCCTATGGTTTGGCCGCAACGAAAGCAAGGCTGGTTTTTGCGGCCATACACTTGCAGCTGGTTTTGAAAACCCCCACTCCGGTTATAACCGTCCCGAAAATCCCGGACTGTGGTTCCTTTTTCCTCGATACCTTTTCTTAACACCTCTTGGATGGCCCGGTGTAATCTGGCCATTTCCCTGCTGCTTAGTCCTGCTCCGGGCCGGTCGGGCATAATTCCTGCTGCATAGAGGGCCTCATCGGCATATATATTGCCGATGCCTGCAATGATGGACTGGTTTAACAAAATATTTTTAATGCTGGTTTTGCGCCGGGCCATAACCTTTAAACAGTATTCCGGCGAAAAATCCGGGGATAAAGGTTCCATGCCCATGGTTTGAAAAAACGTGGCCGTTTCTCTGACGAACCAGATCCCGCCGAAACGCCGGGGATCCTGAAATAATATTTTCCGGCCCGGATCCAGATGCAAAACAAAATGAAGGTGCTTGTCCTCATAGGAGAGCTCCTGGTCCAGTAAAAAAAAGCGGCCGGTCATTCCCATGTGAACCAATAGGTGGCAGTGGTTCCCGGTAGCAAGACACAAATATTTGCCCCTGCGGTCAATGTTTGTGACCTCCTGGTCAATCAGCTCCTCTGGATCAAAATCCTTTTGCTTAATAATATCCTGCCGCCGGATATTCAGGGCTGTGATTTTCTTTCCCTTAATCTCTTGCAGGTTGTTCTTTATGGTCTCCACTTCCGGAAGCTCAGGCATAATCATCCCTACCCTCTTAAGAATCCAGGTTCATCTCCTGCATATCATACCAGTTCCGTCCATATTTTACCGACACGGTCAGGGGTACCTGGAGCTGGCAGGCACCTTCCATCCCTTGCTTAAGCGCCTGCCCCACTTCTTTCAGGCATTCCTGCTCTACCTCTAAAAGCAGCTCATCATGCACCTGCAGCAATACATGGGCTTGCCCCTTGATTTTTTTGATATGTTTATCGATCTTAAGCATGGCTAATTTGATGATATCGGCGGAACTACCTTGAATGGGCGTGTTTAGGGCCATGCGTTCCGCAAACGACCGCACCATTTTGTTATTAGCCTGCAGGTCCGGCAAATATCTTCTTCGTCCCAGGATGGTCTCTACATATCCATGCTTGCGTCCCCAGGCCACAATATCTTTCATATACGCCTGCACCCCGGGATAGGTAGCCAGGTATTCATCTATATACTGGCGGGCTTCCTGCCTGCTGACTCCGGTGTCCCGGGCCAGACCGAAATCACTGATGCCGTATATAATGCCAAAATTCACCGCTTTGGCTTTGCGGCGCATGGTGGCGTCCACCTGGTCCAGGGGAATTTTGAATATTTCTGCTGCGGTTCGGGTATGGACATCGATTCCCCGGCGAAAGGTCTCGATCAAGGTCTGGTCTCCGCTGATATGGGCCAAAACCCGTAAATCAATCTGGGAATAGTCGGCAGCAATAAAAAGCCAGTCGGTGTCAGCCGGGGTAAACGCTTTTCGAATCCTTCTCCCCTCTTCCATTCTCACGGGAATGTTTTGCAGATTGGGTTCAACACTGGAGAGCCTGCCGGTTGCCGTAATGGTTTGTTTGAAAATGGTATGAACCCTCAGGGTTTGTGGATGGATCGCCTCCCGCAAACCATCCACATATGTAGATTTTAATTTGTTCAGCAGCCGGTATTCTATGATCGGGGGAATGATGGGATGCTCTTCCTGTAACGCTTCCAGAACTTCGATCCCGGTGGCATATCCGGTCTTCGTCTTCTTTACCACCGGTAAGGATAAATCTTCAAACAGCACTTTGCCCAGCTGTTTGGGAGAGTTAATATTGAACCGGCAACCCGCCTCGGAATAAATCTGGGTTTCGATTCTTTCAATCCGGCCTTCCAGTTCGTCGGCAATATCATTAAGGCTGGCCTTATCTAACTTAACCCCTCTGTATTCCATTTCCGCCAGAATTGACGCCAGGGGAAGCTCTACCTTGTAATACAGGGCTGCCAGTTTTTCGTTAAGTCCCGCCTGCAGACTATGATACAGGCTTTTTATCTGCATGACCAGAAATTGAGGCTGGTCATGCACCTCGACCCGCAATGAATGGAATATCCCTTGCTGCAGTTCTTCCACTGCCACCGCCGGATCTAGTACATATTGCAACAGCATGGTATCTTCCGCAATCCCCTCCAGTGTGATTCCGTTCTTTCGCAAGAGGACCCAGGCAAATTTGGCATTATGCAAATATTTTTTAATGTTCCGGTCTTCCAGCAACAACCGCAGCCAGCCCAACTGTACCCCTTCCATGTGCACATCCAGGGCAAAGATTTCCTCTTCCAGGGCGATGTATACCGCCCTGATTTCCGCCCACATGGGATGGGGCAGGTTGGCTTCAATATACACAGAAACTGGATTTCCCGGGTCAATTCCGGAATACAAAGCTCTTGCCTCCGCCTCTGAATGGATATATTGAATGGGGGGCAAGGTATCCGGTGGGATCAAACCCTTTTTGTCCTGCAGTGATTTCAGCAGGGAAGTAAACTCCAGGCGCCGGTACAAATCGGTTAAGGCCCTGATATCCCAGTCCTTAATTTTATAGGCAGACAAAGAGGTTTCAATATGAACATCTTTGACAATGGCTGCCAGTTCACGGCTGATAAAGGCCTGGTTTTGATGCTCTTTTAACCGTTCGGTTAACTTGTTGCCGGATATGTGATTCAGATTGGCATAGATATTCTCCAGGTGGCCGTATTCTTTTACCAGCTTGATGGCAGTTTTGGCCCCAACCCCGGGCACTCCGGGTATATTATCAGAGGCATCACCCATAAGTGCCTTGATTTCGACCAGTTTTTCGGGGCTCACTTCCCACTTTTCCTCAACTTTTGCCGGATCATACAGCTCCATTTCACTGATGCCCTTTTTGGTCATACAGACCTGCACCCGGTCTGTGACCAACTGCAGGGTATCTGCATCCCCGGTTAGAATCAGGGTATCCAGATCTTCTTGCTCGGCCCGGGCACTTAAGGTTCCTATAATATCATCGGCTTCATAGCCTGCAATTTCCAAAAACCCAATATTCATAGCCTGCAATATATCTCTGACAATCGCAAACTGTCCTCTCAGTTCCTCGGGCATGGGAGGCCGGTGGGCCTTGTAAGCTTCATACTTTTTAGTACGGAATGTTTTTTTGTCCTTGTCAAAGGCTAATACAATATGGGTAGGTTGTTGTTCTGCTATAATGCGATTCAACATGTTAAAAAAACCATAGACCGCATTGGTATAAATTCCGTCCCTGGTACGTAATAAAGGCAAGGCATAAAATGCCCTGTACAAAAGACTGTTGCCATCAACTAGCATTATTTTTCCGGATGACATGATTTTTACACCGCCCGTTCTTCCATCCTGCCTGAATAATACAGGCAGGATTTAAGTCCTGCCTGGAGGTAATTATGCATTCTGGAATGAATTTTTAGTCCTCTTTTTCTTGCAGCAGCTGTATTTGAGACTTATCTGTTTCGGTTTTCTGGTCTGTGTCTCCCTCAAGTGGGTTCCAGCCGCTTTTATCAACCTCCAAAACTTTTATGAACTCCTTGTCCTGGAAGCCTTTGTCTATCTGCTCCGGTTCCTGGCTAATTCCGGTACCCAGAACCGTTTCTTCGTCCTTATCGTCTGTGGTTGGTTCGCTAAGATCCGCTTTATTATCCCCGCTATCACCGGAAATCCCTGCTACCTGGACCGACCTTTTTCGCTCCTGATCCCGGCTCTCTTCTACGGGATTATTTGCATTATCTGGTTCATCATCCGTTTTTATCACCTCATAGTCCAGGTGTTGATTATGAACTACATCCCCTATAATCCGGTTAGGCGCATAAATCAGATCAGGGTTGAGCTCATTTAAATGTTCCTCTGCCAGTAGGAATTGATCACTGATTTTGTCTATACCCAGGGACTCCAGAGAAACTTCCCGGGGCTCCGATGGTGGGGGCTCTTGCTGCCGGGCAACCCTTTGGCCAACCATTGCAGTTGGCTTCCAGGTAGCAAGTATAGGGGTCTCCGTTTCTTGTATCTCTTCATTGGGCTCGTTCTTTTCCCAACGCTCTGTGATCCGCTGTAATATATCATCCACATTCAGAGCCGAAACTTTTTGGCTATCATGACTCTCCGCCTGACGAGGTATGGGTAAAAAATCCAAAGCCGGAATCAGGCTGCTTATATGTATGCCGATGAAAATAGCAATGACAGCAATAGTGGTAATCATCCAACCTTTATTATTCGGCTGCTCCTGGGCACTGTGACTGAAAAATTTGACTTTTTCGTGTAAAAGACACTTATTTAAATTGTTTTCCAAATCAGGGGGAAGATGCGATATGTCCATATTACGCATGAAATCACTGGTGTTTTTAAGTTCCTGCAACAGCTCCTTGCATGGTTCGCACTGCTCCAAGTGGAGCTCCAATTCCCTGGTTTCTTTATCTTTTAATCCCTGGTCAAGATAGGATGATAGCATATTTCTCGCTAAATCACAGCGCATGGCTTTACCCTCCCCGAGTCGAAAAAAGACCATTATGACATCAGAAGCCCCATTAGTTTCCTCTTGCTGTTAAATGTCATTCTGGCCTGACTTATTTGCTGTTTGGCCTTATGCAGACTGCAGTTAAAGATTTCCCCTATATCCTCATGGCTTACACCCATGATGTCCTTTAATATTAAAATATATTTATGCTCCAGTTTCATTTCATGAAAAATCCGTTCCATATGCAGTAGATTTTCCTGTTTTACAGCACCCGGTACCATTTCACGATTTTTCACTTCAACCCCGGCAGTCGACCCGGGTTGCCGCTTTCTGCTGAAGAAACCGATCCCTTTATTGGGCCTGTATTTTTCCAGGCAAAGTCCGGTAGTAATTTTATATAACCGAATTTTAATATCGGTCACGTTTTTAAATGAACGCAGGGAAAACAAGGCATGAACAAATACTTCCTGGGTAATCTGGGTAGCCTCGGTTTCATTCCCGGTATATAAATAGGCGAGACGATACACCCCAGGGTTATATTTTCCCACGATGGTTTCAAAGGATTTATATTTTCCTTTTAAAGCTTCTTCTATCAAATGGGCATCCTCTATCATACGACATTCTCCAACACAGTCATTTTATTTATTATATAACAAATCAGCGAACCAAGGGTTTTAAAAACCCCGTTTTTTTAATTTTATGTCTCTTATCCTGCATTATACTAAGATATATTATGAAATTCTCCTGCATCAATACCCTTCATAAATGCTGCCCGGGATTATGATTGAATCCATCAAATATCCGCAAGTTTTGCCGGTTTATGTAATAATGCCCTATACTTCCTTGCTGCCGGCAATCCCGGGCAAAACCATCCTGTGCCGGCGCCATTTTTTCCAACTTGACAAGGGTTTGGGGGACCTTTATAATTAAATTCGCATCACGATAATTTGTGCCCGAGTGTCGGAACAGGCAGACGAGACGGTCTCAAAAACCGTTGCCCTCTGGGTGTGTGAGTTCGAGTCTCACCTCGGGCACCATAGCTTAAAACCCCAATACACGCAGGTAGGCGTGTATTTTTTCATGTTACCGCGCATACCCTGATATTCTGACTGCTCGTATTGCGATATAGGTATATAGGTGTCATATGATTTTGGTTATGCCTTCATAAATTCTTCCTCGGGGAGTGTCCAGCGTGACCATGCTCCCCTCTTTCATGATTGCGGTGGCATTTTTCGCCCCTACGATAACCGGCTTCCTTGCGTTTAGGGCCATAATGGCACTATCAGAAGTGAGGCCTTCCTCTTCCGAAACCAGGGCACCGATTTGGTCAAATATGGGAACAAAATTACGATCAATCCCTTTAACTACCAGGATATCCCCGGCTTCTACCTGATGAAGGTCCTGTGCCTGAAGAATGATTTTAACCCGGCCGCATATCGCCTCCCCGATACCCATCCCCTGGACCAGGATCTCACTGACTACATGAACCTTCATAAAGTTGGTTTCTCCTGATGAAGATGCAGGGATACCCGCAGTTAATATGACAACATCACCGTTTTCAATATAGCCTTGTTTCAGGGTAACCCTTACCGCCTCCGACAATAAATCATCAGTAGCCTGGGTCTGCTTGGCCAGAACCGGATTAACCCCCCATACCAGAGCCAGTTTTTGCAGCACTTTTTCACTAGGGGTCACGGCCACAATATTGGTTTGGGGCCGATATTTGGCTACCATACGAGCTGTATGGCCACTCCGGGTAGATGATATGATGGCTGATACGCCGAGGTTCATTGCGGTAGCACAGGTGGCATAACTGATGGCATCCGTAATAGATTCTTTGCCCTGCATTCTCCTGCGGTGGAGCATTTCCTGGTAGGGTAAAACTTCCTGGGCTTTGCGGGCAATTTTATCCATGGCAATCACTGATTCTAAAGGATATTTCCCCCCCGCAGTTTCACCGGATAACATGATAGCATCAGCTCCGTCAAAGATGGCGTGGGCAACATCGGAAACTTCTGCCCGGGTGGGCCGGGGACTATTCATCATGGAATCCAGCATTTGGGTGGCAATGATGACCATCTTGCCCGCCTGGCCGCATTTTTCAATGAGCTTCTTCTGGACCAGGGGAACTTCTTCGAAGGGAATTTCCACCCCCAGATCGCCCCGGGCCACCATCACCCCATCTGCTACTTTAATAATCCGGGAAATATTGTTGACACCTTCCTGGCTTTCGATTTTGGCCACAATACCGATATCGGCATTGTTATGCTCTAAAATGCGTTTAATTTGTAATACATCCAGGGCATCCCGGACAAATGACGCCGCAATAAAATCCACATCATTGCCGATGCCAAAAAGGATATCCTCTTCATCCTTTTCCGTCAGAAACGGCAAATCAATTCTGACGCCCGGGATATTTACGCCTTTTTTTTCCCCTAATACCCCACCATGAATGACTTTACAGATAATATCCTCTGTAGACAGCTCTTCGACCTGCAAGTGAATCAGGCCATCAGACAAGAGAATGATATTCCCCGGCTGCAGCTGACGTACAAGATCCTTATAGCTGATCTCTACTTCCTGTTGATTTCCGGTAATGTTCCTGGTGGTCAGGATAAATGTCTGGCCTGCTTCAAGCATCACTTGGTGGTCCTGCAGTAGGCCGGTGCGGATTTCCGCTCCCTTGGTATCCAGCATGATGGCCACGGTCTGTTTGGCCAACCTTGCAGCCTGGCGCACGGTTTCAATGCGGGTTTTATGTTCTTCATAACTGCCATGGGAAAAGTTAAACCGTGCGACATTCATCCCCCCCTGGATCATCTTCAGCAAAATATCTGCATCGTTGCTGCTGGGACCGATGGTACAGATGATTTTGGTTTTACGCATCCTGCCTTGCCACCCCCTTTATTCTGTTTCGGCTCCAAAAAATCACCGATCCGTTAACACCCTCGGCCGGGAGCCGGCAAGAAAAAAATGTTTACGTTTTTTTTCTTGCCGGCTGCTCATCCCCGCTGGTCATGGTTCCATACTTATGAACGATATCGGCCCGGCCCCTTAATTTGATCGCTGAAGTATGGGCAGTAAACTGAAAAATCATAACCTCTCCTTTATCCAGTTTCTCGGTATGATGAAATTTCGTTTCCCGGCCCCGGGTTAATCCGATAATCGTGACCCCGTTTTCCAAGGCTTTTACGACAATATAGTCTTGCCCAATATCCTGATTTTCCATGGCTCTCCCCCCTTGTTATGTTTATGCTTTAATTAAACCATATATTTTCCGGGCCATAAATGCTTCCCAGATGCTCTTTTAGAGCGATATCCGCCTTTACCTTATAACTATCATCCAGGGCTAAAACCCGCCGACGGGGTAAATGTATAAAAACTTCCAGCTTTCCCGGATAGCGGTTCAGAATTTCCAGCAATCTGGTTTTGTGTCTCTGGTCGTAGCGATCCTCTGTAATCCTGATATGGAGATCGTTCAGGTTTTCATAAATAGGTGCGATTTTGCGGGCAATTATTTTAGGCGTTTCATCTTTAAAATCCAGATATCCTTCGACAATGACCGCCGTGTCCAGGGTAAGATACTTGATGTTTTCCTGATACGATGATGAGAACAAAAAGATTTCCATGCGGGAACTTAAATCTTCCAGAAAAAAACGGGCATAGTTGTCACCCCTGCGGCTGCGCCTCTTAATGAGACTGATGACCATCCCTGCCACCCGGATATACATTTCTTCTTTGATTTTCTGGGTTTCTGCCAGATTGCAGTTGGTAACTAAAGGCAATATTTCATGGTATTGCTGCAGGGGGTTTTCTGATACATAAAAACCCAGCACCTCTTTTTCTTTCCTCATTTTTTCGGCCGCATCCATTTCATCATGGTAAGGTGATACCGGCTCCTCAATAATATTTTCCGCCTCGCCAAACAGTGATAGCTGGTTGCTGTTTTCATTGAGCCGGATGTTATGGGCCAACTCCATGGTTTCATCCATGATGGAAAGTGCTTGCTTTCTGCTGATACCCATCGAGTCGAAACAACCGGCTAAGATCAGGTGTTCCATAGCCCGTTTGTTGATTAAGCCGGAGTCCACCCGGCGGCAAAAATCAAAGAAGGACGTAAAAGGTTCCACTTTGCGTAGGCTGACAATGCTTTGCACTGCTTTTAGACCCACATTTTTTATGGCGCCCAGGCCAAACCTGATCCCGTCTGGAGCTACGGAAAAATTTTCAAAACTCTGGTTGATATCCGGGGGCAGTATGTGGATCCCCAGTTTTTGTACTTCTTTAAGATAAAGACTGATTTTATCCTGGTAGTCGATGACACTGCTAAGAAAGGCACACATAAATTCTTCCGGATAATGGGTCTTAAGGTATGCTGTCTGGTATGATATGAGGGCATAGGCCGCCGAATGGCTTTTATTAAATCCATAGCCGGCAAAATGCTCCATGATGTCAAACATGCGACCGGCTATTTCTTCATCAATCCCCTTATTGGCAGCTCCCGCCAAAAATTTGTTTCTTTGCTTCATGATTTCCTGGGGTTTCTTTTTTCCCATGGCCCGGCGCAGTTCGTCCGCCTCGCCCATTGTAAAATCCGCTACCCTGCCGGCCACCTTCATAACCTGTTCCTGATACAGCATTACGCCGTAGGTTTCTTGCAGAATATCTTCCAGCAACGGATGCATGTATTCGATTTCCTGCTGTCCGTGCTTGCATTTAATAAAATCTTCCACCATACCGCTGCCCAGAGGTCCGGGGCGGTAAAGGGCAATTACGGCGATCAGATCTTCAAACCGGCTGGGTTTCATCTCGGTTAACAACCGGCGCAGCCCCTCACTTTCTAACTGGAAAACCCCGATAGTATCCCCTTCGGCTAACAGCCTATACACTTTTTGGTCATCCAGGGGGATATTTTCCAGATCCAGGATAACGCCGTGGATTTTGGCGATAATCTCCCGGGCCCGCTCGATAACTGTCAAAGTCCTTAACCCTAAAATATCCATTTTCAGCAGCCCGATTTCTTCCACCGTTTCCTTGCTGAACTGGGTAATTACATGGCCGTCACTGGTTTTTTGAAGGGGCAGCAGGTGACTTAAGGGTTCTTTGCCGATTACCACTCCGGCCGCATGTACCGAGGCATGGCGGGGCATTCCTTCTAAAGCCCGGGCAATATCTATCAGCTTGCGGGTGTCATAATCGGTTTCATAAGCTTGGATCAGATCCGGGGAAATATGAAGAGCCCGTTCGATGGTAACTCCAAGTTCCGCGGGAATCATTTTGGCGATTTTGTCTACGTCGCCGTAACTGATGTTCAGGGCCCGTCCCACATCTCTGATGGCTGCCCGGGCCGCCATGGTGCCGAAAGTGATGATCTGGGCCACTCTGTCTTCTCCATAGCGCCTGACGATATAATCAATGACCCGGTCTCTTTTTTCATAACAAAAATCAATATCAATATCAGGCATACTTACCCGTTCCGGGTTTAAGAAGCGTTCAAACAGGAGGTCATATTTTATGGGATCAATATTGGTGATGCCGATAACATAGGAAACAAGGCTGCCCGCGGCCGACCCCCTACCCGGTCCGACAGCAATATGATTCTCCTTGGCCCAGTTCACCAGGTCCTGTACGATCAGGAAGTAAGAAGCAAAACCCATTTTATTGATGACGTCCAGCTCATAGCTTAGACGCTCCACCAGTGCAGGGGACTGTTCCCCGTATTTACGAGTAAATTTTTGCCAGGCCAGCTCACTGAGATGCGTTTCTGCGGTATAGCCCGGTGGCACTTTAAAATGAGGCAGGTGGAAGTCACCAAAAGCAAAGTCCAGCCGGCACTTTTCCGCAATAGCCAGGGTATTGGCCAGTGCTTCCGGATGTTGGGGAAAAAGCCGGGCCATTTCAACCCCGCTTTTCATATAGAATTCGCTGCCGAAAAATTTCATGCGCTGTTCATCGCTCACTACTTTGGCAGTTTGGATACATAGCAGGACATCCTGCACCGAGGCCTGGTCTTTATGGATGTAGTGCAGGTCATTGGTCGCTACCAGGGGCAAATTCAGCTCCCGGCTTAATTGATACAAGGCAGCAACAACTTTTTTTTGTTCCGGGATCCCGTGATCTTGCAGCTCCAGAAAAAAATTTCCTGGACCGAACAACCCTGCATAATAGCGTGCCGTATTCCGTGCCTGATCATATTTATCCTTTAATATGAGTTGGGGGATTTCTCCCATAATGCATCCGCTGAGAGCGATGAGGCCCGCGCCATATTCCCGGAGCAAATCTTTATCCACCCGGGGTTTATAATAAAACCCTTCCAGGTAAGACTTGCTTACCATCTGGATCAGGTTCTTATACCCAACCTGGTCCTTACACAGCAAAATCAGGTGATGCTGCTCATCATCCATGCGGGCTTCTTTGTCAAAACGGCTGCGCCTGGCGACATATACCTCACAGCCAATGATGGGCTTTATGCCCTGTTTCAGGGCTTCATTATAAAAATCCACCACCCCGTAAAGCACTCCGTGGTCGGTTATAGCAACTGCCGGCATGCCCAGTTCCCTTGCTCTTGCTACCAGGTCCTTAATCCTACAGGCTCCATCCAGGAGGCTGTATTCTGAGTGATTGTGCAAGTGAACAAAAGGGACCTGATCATCTTGGGCTTGGTTAAGCATAATGACTTACCAACCTTTCCGATGTATACTTTTACTCCGGTCCTGTAGATTCCAGCCGTAACCTGATGCTCCGGAGCACCAGGCCCAAACCGGGCTGTCAGTATAGTAGGATTTCCCGCTACTTTTTAAAATTCGGGGAACCACTAAATGTTCATGGTAAGGGTCCTATGGATACCATACAACAAAACAGATCGCACTTATATCGATACGGAGCAGGGAATACCGCTTGTTATGTTCATTAATTCATCATATGTAATAGGCAAAGCCGTATTGGCCGCACCGGCGGCTGCGTAAACGACTTCATACCTTTTCAGACTTTCGTCTAAATAAATATCTATCTGCCGGGGCAGGGCAAAAGGACACACCCCTCCAATAGAAAACCCGGTTATTTCCCTGACTTCTTCCGGGTTAGCCATGCGGGTTTTAGATCCCACCAGTTTTTTAAGTCTTTTGGCATCAATTTTTACATCCCCGGTAGAAACCACCATAAAAAAATCCGCCTCTTTACTTTTAAAAAGGATCGATTTAGCGATCTGGCCTACTTCCTTGCCCAGAGCCCGGGCCGCTAGGGGAGCTGTGCTTGTGTCCTCATCCAATACGATGATCTCTAAATTGGTGTTGCGCTGTTGTAAAAAAACTCTGACGGTTTCAATCTCATGCATTAATAACAACTCCTGTAATTCTTGGTGTAGAAAAACCGCCCCCCTAATGATAAAAAACCGTTAACAGGTCAGAATCGCTAAAAACCTCGCTGGTCTATTGCAGACAGTGAAAGAACCCTGACGGGCACAGCTTGTTTTAAGAAAGGGTCACGGTTGACCGGATAAATCGGTAGAGATCTGGCCAAAACCCCTTCCAGTCTGGCTGGTAGTTTTTTTTGCCCCGGCTGACCAGGAGATCTTGGACCAAGTAGGTTTTCATGCCTGTTTCTCCGGCTACCATATCTTGCTCCACATCATTGCCAATCATCAGGCACTCCGTTGGATCCACCTTGATGATGTCGCATATTTCCCGGTAGTATTCCTGATGAGGCTTGCAAAAATGCATGTTTTCATACGTAGTTACCAGATCGAAATGAAATTGGGCAATACCCGCCCACTCCATCCTTTGTTCTATTGCCGTATGGGGAAAAACCGGATTGGTGGCAATGACTTTCATAATGTTCACTCCTGCTAAATGGCGCATAACTTGCGGAGCCATGGAAAATGGTTGGCTGTACTGCTGCAAATCGGGGAAACAAACGCGATAGAAATCAGCAAAAAAACCCTCAAACTCTTCCCGGGGATAATGCCAGCCGGCAAAAAAATCTTTCATGAATACCTCTTCATTTTTACAGTCAGGGTTACGGTTGGCAATCATAGCCCCGGTGGCCTTTAGAACCTGGTCCACTAATTGATCCGCTCCATGGTAACCCCGGGCATAGGCTAAGCTTTCCATTTTTTTAAAATATTTTGGCAGAAAAAAATTCATGTCTACATTCAGCAAAGTACCATCGAGATCAAATAACAGGGCTTTAAACATTTGCTTCTCCTCGTAGGCTTTAAAACGCCCATACTGCGCTTTTCAGAGTATCCATCCCCCGGACAAAATAGGCCAGGCGCAGAGCTTCCCGGATTTCCTCTTCACAGGATCCTGCTTCCCGAGCCTGGGCAGCGACCACCTTAACCCCTTCTGACGCTCCGATACAGGCGTCCAGGGCCAGGATTATCAATTGTTTGGTCTTTTCATCCAACACCCGGGGGGTTAGGGCTTTTTGGATGAGATCTGCAACCACCGGATAATATTCCGGGTCATTTTCCTTTAACTCTTCTACGAACCAGGGCATTTTCACTTCCACCAGTTACGCCTCCTTGTAAATAGATTGCATATATAATAACGGGGCAGGAACAAAATAAAAAGCGCCTTTCCCGCTATACGGTTACATAGTAACCAGTGACCGCTGAATTCAGTCCGCAGCGGTACTGCCGGCTGGATTAATAAAAAAGCGGTATAGGATCATCCCCGCTAAAAAGCCTCCCAGGTGGGCCCAAAAAGCAATAGGACCACAGGCGGAAGATATTAATTCGGCGGCGGCACAATAAAACTGCGTCAATACCCAAATTCCCAGGAATATATATGCGGGAAGATTAAAAAAGAAAAAGGGAGGGACAAAGGTCAAGACTTTGGCATCCTGATACATGAGAAAATAGGCTCCCATAACTCCCGCTACAGCTCCCGACGCACCGATCACCGGGAGCACCGAGGCCGGATTGCTGACATAATGGGCCAGGGCTGCAATAACACCACAGATTAAATAAAACAATATAAATTTCACCCTGCCCATCCGGTCTTCGATATTATCTCCGAAAATCCACAAAATCCACATATTGGCAATGATATGCAGCCAGCTCCCATGCAAGAACATGGAGGTGATAAAGGGCAGATAGCCCAGGGGAGGGGTTTGACCGGGCCCATAGTCGGCAGGTACCAGCCCGTATTCATAAAAAAGCTGTTCAATCCCCGGCATGCCCAAGGTTAGCTCGTAGAAAAAAACCATGGCATTGACTGCAATCAGGGTAACTACGACCAGGGGAAAATTTTTGCTGGGTACACTGTCCCGCAAGGGAAACATGTTCGCTGACCCCCCTTTTCAATCACCGGTTTTACTAATTTTAATATAAATCATGCGCAAAAGATACTTTGACCCCGAAACTGCTCGCATAAATGCCCAAAGTCCAACAGTGGGTCCATTCCGCTGCCGTAATCCCTTGTGCCTAGCGGAAAAACCGCCCTGTCTCTTGGCATAGGAACCAAACCCCTGGTGTTTTTTTGTAAAATAACGACCCCATGTTTCAACTGAAAATATGCAAGAAAACCGGATACAGATAACTCAGGGACATATAGGCAAAAATCAGCACGAAAATCATTTTTATCCATCTCGGTTTCATATACCGGGCTGCTTTTAGGCCCAGCGGGGCTCCTATCATACATCCTAATCCCAGTAGAATTGCTGCCGGCATATCCACAAAGCCCTGATTAATTTTTATGATCCCTCCTAAAACGGTGATAGGCAGCATGGCCAACATGGTGGTCCCGGCTGCAACCAGGGGGCTCAAGGATAAAAAGAAGATCATCCCCGGAACCATGACGGCGCCACCTCCCAATCCCATCGTTCCGGTCAAAAGCCCGGAAAAAAAACCCAGAACCAAAAAACCGCTCATATGGTCCGGCAAGTACCTGCGGCCGGCCTTTGGTTTTACTTCCACCGCCGCCAGGTCTAGATAATACTCCCAGGCCATGCGCAGACCCACCAGCAGGAAGAAAAAACCGAGTAGGGTTTTTATAATCAGGATGTTTGTGGTTAAATACTGTTTGAAGATAACCGATCCTAGTGCCACCCCTACGATGCCTCCACCTCCGGTTTCAACCGCTCCTCTAAAATTGATGTTGCCCGCCCGGAAATGGGCAATCGATCCGCTAAACGCCGTAAAAACTACAGCCACCAAAGTAGTTCCCACTGCCAGCAGGGCATCGAAACCCAACAGAACCTGGGTCAGGGGCAAAATCAATACCCCTCCGCCCAAACCCAATATGGACCCAAAACCTCCGGCTAATAATCCTAACAATATTAGCAAAAGTGTCATTTTTCATCTCCCGCAGCAGCAACCATAAGCGCATATCAGAATTTAGCTGCTATTTCCAAAGTAAACAGATAATATCTTTAATATAAGCAAACAGGGACTTCCCTGCAATGCCCCCGGGGATAATCCCTGAGTTTGGATCCGTCACAGGGTATGATAACATGAAGATAGAAGCCCAGACAGAAAGGAGGGTAAAGAATGATATGTGAAATATGCAACAATAACCCGGTATATACCAAATGCCAGCACTGTAAAATCGCCATGTGTGAGAAATGCACCATACTAGAACTCTATGGCCACGGATGTGGTTGTGTATACCCGGTACCACTATGTCAAAAATGTATGCATGATCCGATGATTAATCCCAACGCTGCATTAAAACTATAATAAACCAAGGAGACACCTCGCATTAATCTTTCACTACCTGTCGCTTATAATTTTGCTGCCACAATGAACCCGGCCCTCTCCTGGATCGGCAAACATTTCTGCTTCTTGCTTTTTCCCTGTAAATCATAAAACCTATACGCATGGATAAGAAATTATATGATAATATATCAGGGAAACTTGTGCTCAGGGATCCTGTAAAAAACCAGATGCAATTTTGGTATTGACGTCACATCATCTATATAAGGAGCTGCTTTCATGGGTAAACTAATCGTTTTGGAAGGACTGGACGGGGCCGGAAAATCAACTCAAATTCATTTGCTGCAGTCCTTCTTGCATAGCCACGATATTAAAAGTGAGTTTTTGCATTTTCCCCGGACCAACAATCCTTATTACGGGGAATTAATCGCACGTTTTCTACGGGGAGAGTTGGGTAGTATCAATGAGGTTAATCCCTATCTGGTGGCGGTGATTTATGCCGGGGACAGAAATGATGCGAAAGAGCTGATCCAAACCTGGCTGGCAGAGGATAAATTTATTATCCTGGACCGTTATTTCTATTCCAATGTGGCGTATCAATGTGCAAAAATAGATAATCCCGCCGCCAAGGAATATTTTCGTTCCTGGATCAAGGCGTTTGAGTTTGAATATCATCAAATTCCCAAACCGGATTTATCCATCATGCTCCATGTCCCCTTTGATATCATCTGGGACCGACTCAAGGAGCAAAGACCAGGCAGGGAACGCGATTACCTGGAGGGCTCAACTGACATCCATGAAGAAAGCATGCTATTGCAAAAAAAAGTAGCAGAAGAATATCTTTATTTAACCAACACCGTGGACGATTTTTTGAGGCTTGACTGTTACCTAGGTGAGGAATTACTGGCCCCGGAACAAATCCATGAGCAAATCATTTACCTTTTGACCGCCCGGTCCCTTATTTAAGAAGCCCAAGTGATGACTGATGGAAAAAAAGGATTATTTGCTCCCGCTCTTTTTCGCTGCCTCCAGTCGTTTTTTCGTTTTTTCAAATTTTATTTGCTGTGCTTCTGTTTCAATGAGTAAGGGCGGTACCGGAGTGGCCCTGCCGTTTCTGTCCAGGGCAATCATCAGAAAATGGCCTTCTAAGGCACATTTTATTTCACCCCGGACCAGGTTTTCAACTTCCACGGTTACAAATACCTCCATAGAGGATCTTCCAGTATAAATGAGTTCCGCATGGCAGAAAATGAGATCGCCTACAAATATGGGCTCCCGAAAAAACAGGCGATCCACCGACGCTGTCACCACATTGGACAGGGAATGCCTTTGGGCCACTACCCCGGCAGCAGAATCCATTAACTTCATGACTTCTCCCCCGTGCATATTCCCATAAGGATTGGCCACATTAGGCTGAACCATCTGGGCCATGGTTACCTTCGAAGTAGAACTGGGTTTAGATTCCATCCGTTACATTGCTCCTTTCGTTTGAAACAAACCATACATAATTACTATTATCTTATTATAAAGTAGGCTTCTGCATATTATAAGCATTTTATTTTCCCTTGTCATACTTGGGGTAAGTCTTCTACAAAGTCTTGGATGGCCTGGACTCCAGAAATCATATTGCCGGCGTGGCGGAGTACAAATTCTTCCTCTTCTTTTTCGTTTTGAGGTGGATGGGAAGCATAATCCCGGTAGGCTTTTTCCCCGTCATAATCCACGAAGGCGATGCGAACCGCAAAACGATCGGGGGGCAATAAAAGGCTGTCTCCGCTGATGGTGGCCACATCAAAGGGGTGGGAAATTAGTGCCGGGCTTAAGCGGTTGGCTTCATATATGCCCTGGGCCAAAAGCCGGGGGGAAAGTTCATGAAAGTCCAGCAAAAAGTAGAACCCTCCCCGGGGCACGGTGGCATAAAGACCTTCAATGGCAGCGCATTTGCGGCTGATGGTGGTTCCCATGATGCGGTGGATACTGCGGGTAATCTTAAAATATTCATCTATCTCAGTATTCTCTTTGTAGGCAGACACTGCTGCCAACTGTACCGGGGTCACCACACTGGTGTAAAAGGTAGCGGCCAGCATTTTAAAGGCCCTGGCCAAGGCCTGGTCATGTTGTTGCGGCAGTACGCAGACACCCAGTCGGTAGCCCCCGGCAGAGCGATCTTTGGATAATCCGTTGGTTATGAATGTGCCTTCAGGATAAACAGCCCCCATGCTGGTGAACTGATCAAAATCATAGGTAGTAAGGGCATAGATCTCATCCGCCAAAATCAGGGTGTCATGCTTCCTGCAGACCCGGGCAATCTCTTCCAGCTCCGTCTGGCTGTACACAGAGCCGGTAGGATTGTGAGGGTTGTTTAAAACCAGCATCTTGGTACCCGCTATGCCGGCCAGAAAAGAATCCAGCTCCCGGGGAACGATTTTGTATCCGTGGTCCCGGGCAAGATGGAAAATAGCATATTCCTTGCCTAAAAGCTTCAGTAAGGGATAATACCCTACCCAGGAGGGAGAAGGAAGGATGACTCTGGCTTTTACCAGGGTAAAGATCATGTGGATCAGGGTCTTGGTACCAGGGCCGATGAATATACGCTCAGATCCCAGGTCTAATTTAAAATAACGCCGGTGAAATCCCGCCACCGCTTCCCGTAATTCCATAATGCCCTCTGCATCCACATACCCACCCTTTTCAGCATGCCGGGCCAGGGCCTGCTGTAATGCCTCCGGCACCTGGAAAGGAGACTGGCCAAATGCAAAACCGTGATAATCAAAGTCACAACCAATAGACTTACATATCTTGTGTTGTTTGGATACCATCATTCCAATAGCAATGTTCTCCGGCATATGAAAATCTTGCATAATATCTTCCAACACAATACCATCCTTCATAGAAATACCTCCTTTTCCCTAAAACTTCTTTGCGTTCTATCCTTTCGTCTTTATGTGAAGATCAACCTTTTTTCATAACCTTAACAAATTGAGTCCGCATAATTGTGTAAAAAGATGAGCCAAGACAAGGCCATCGGTTTAAAAAGGTAATGGACAAATTAAACTATAAACCGGAGGAGATCTTGAAATGGCTCAATACCATGTTACCATTGACTCAGCTTTATCAATAATAAATACATCTTTATACCCATCGCTGTACTGGGTTTGCTGCAGCTGACCTTTACGTATGCCCCCTTTATGAATACTCTGTTTGGAACCGCTCCCCTAGCAGCCCAAGAGTGGCTCATTCCTTTGACAGTGGGACTTTTGGTTTTTTTTATAGTGGAAGCGGAAAATTCATTACCCTAAGGATGCAATGATCTCGTGACCAGAATGCATCAAAATATATTTCGGGCCTGGAAACGGAGATACGCGGATGAACACTTGTTCTTTTGTGGTATAATAAGCATGACCCTGAACTATTAGGGTTTGTAAACTAATACAGGCACTGCAGCTAAAAAACAATGGCCGTTTATTCCCCTGATTATTCCACCAAAGAAAAATACCTGGCCTTTGGTTATAAACCCTATGCAATAACCTGTAATGGTAATAATTACGTTTCGTGGAGGAGTATTATGAACTTCAAATTCTTACATGCAGCGGACATTCATCTGGACAGCCCCCTATCGGGGCTTGAACGCTATGAAGGGGCTCCGGCAGATCAAATTCGCGGTGCAACCCGAGAAGCCTTTAAAAATTTGATAAAACTGGCCCTAGAGGAACATGTGGCCTTTGTTCTAATTTCCGGTGACCTTTATGATGGGAACTGGCGAGATTACAGCACCGGGCTCTTTTTTGCCAGCCAGGTATCCCTCTTAAATGAAGCCGGCATAAAGGTCTTTATTGTGCGGGGAAACCATGATGCAGCCAGTCAGAT
>PWPP01000082.1 GCA_003558625.1 Syntrophomonas sp. | reverse complement strand
GGACATGAGACTTCTAGTCCTTATACCCATGTTACACCCGATGCTAAAAATCCGTTAAGTTCAGGGGTTGGCGGGTTTAGGCATTGGAAAGGTAGCGGCCAAGATAATAGGCAAACTGGAACGGTACTAGTCACTTTTCCATTTCGTATTCCTGAATTATGGGTTAGATGGTATCATAGATACGAATCAGGATTTGAGTGGAGGAACGGTATACAAGCAGGTACTAAAGAGCTGTACTTTAGATCAGGTAATTTTGATGGGGGTAGTCCTTATATAGGTTATGGTTATCACGGCAGATATAGGGTCAGTAATCAGGGTGCTGGTGTTGATCATACTAATTATCATGGTAGTAAAGGCTGGGATGATGATTATCCTGGGGGAGTTTCTAATGGTAGTTGGGTTTGTTATGAAGTATATATGAAGATGGACACTGGGACTAAAAACGGTAGTTTACGTATGTGGCGTAATGGGGAGTTAATAGGCCAATGGAACAATCGTATTAATTGGAGTGGTAATGATCCTAGAGTATATGACGGGTTTGAGCGATTTGTTTTTATAAGCAATCAAAAGGATCCAGGACTAGAACGATGGTATTATGTGGATCTTGATGATTTATGTGTATATCACAAAACCCCACCTAATACTGATGCGAATGGATACCCTTTTATTGGTCCTTTGGATTATAGTGGTACTCCTCAACTACAAGTAGGAACGACAGTTGATCCTACTACTGGTGAAGCACCTTTAGAAGTAAGTTTTACAGGTAGTGTTACAGGTGGATTCCCCCCTTATACTTATGCATGGGATTTCAAAGATGGCAATACAAGTACTGATCAGAATCCTACTCATACGTATAGTGTAGCAGGCCATTATACTCCTACATTGACAGTAACAGACACACAACAAAATAGTAATACTGCTTCAACTACTGCCATTTTTATTCAATCTACTGAAGAACCCGCACAGCATTTTACTAATTTTGATCAATATACTATAGGCATAACACCTTATGATTGGACTGTTCGGGATAGTACAGGTGTAGGTTGGGAAGTTAAGTCTAAGTATAACCAAACCGTATTGACTGCTTTAGTTGATGCTGATCCATCAGGTGACCGTAGATTAATTACTTGGGATGAACCCGGTCAAAGACGGCACTATGAAGTTTTAGCAGTTTATAGAACTGGTGCTAGTGATAGATTTGCTTCATTGTTTTCTAGAACTGTAGGCGATCCTCAAACTGGTGATTGTTATCAGTTTAGAATACTTGCAGGTACAGGGCAAATAAGGCGTTTGAATAGTGGTGTAGAAACATCCCTAGCAACTACAGGTGATTTAGGATTAGGTGCTGATACTTGGTATGCTATACGTTTTAGAACTGAAACTGTAGCAAGTAATAAAGTATGGTTGCGAGGAAAGATTTGGGAACCTGCTAATCTATCAGATATTACTAATGATGAGCCAAGTTGGATGATAGATGTAGAGGATGATGGAGCGAATAGATTACTTGATAATGGTTATACAGGCATTGGTTGTCAGAGAAACTATGAAGAAATAGATTTTGCTTTTGTAGGCATAGGTGTAGGGGGTGCTATTGCTCCCGCAGGTGTTGTAGATGATTGGGAACCACCTGACGAACCCACAGGTGAGATTATTCTATCTCATCATGGTTGGTCTAATAGTGCATTATATGACGGTAGTCATGCTATAATTGAAGATGGTGTTTTGAAGTGGCATTGGCAACAAGGTAATACTAGACCTGATGGAGCGGGGATAGCGGCAAGACAATATTTATCTAAACCTGTCACCGAACTATATTTTGATACTGAAATTTGGCTTAGTTCTACTTGGCGTGGGTCTGGAGAAAATTGGCATCCTCATCTATTCCACATTATTTCTACTGATGATGGTGACTGGTCTCCTTTAGCTTACACTCACAATAGTCTTTACTTTGAAATTATGTCCGATACCAGTTCACCATACACTACATATCCACATTTTGCTATGCAAGATAGACAAAGGGTAAACACAGGTCATGGAACTCCTCCAGTAGATTTAGTAGGTATAACAGAGAATAGAGCGGCAGGACATTGCAATACTCCCGCATCTACACAAGGTGATGATATATCAGGAAATGGTGGCACTAAAACTGGTGATTGTTATATCTATGATCCAGAAACAGACCATCCTTACTATTCAGCTATTATGTATAAGGGCGGTACAGTAGATATTCCGAGGGATCAATGGGTTAAACTTCGGTACTATGTCAAGATGAATACATTTACTAACAATGTAGCCAATTTTGATGGTGTAGTTAAAATATGGATCAATGACACTTTAGCTTTTGAACTTGATGAATTCATGTTTGCCGCAGGTAATTTCCATGATACTAAATGGGACAAGATTTCTTATGCCCCTTTCATGGGAAATGGTTCTCCTGTTCATCAAACTATGTGGATTAAAGAACTTACTATATACGAAGGAACACCCGAAGAGGACGAACAACCCATACCAATTCCTGATTTAGATATAATTTGGGATTCTGATGATTGGAGTGGTGGTGTATTTTATGATGGTACTCCTGGTTCTATAACTACTGACAATGAATTAGAACTGCATTGGACTGTCGGAAATACTAGACCCGCAAACCATACACCTGCTAGGGCATATTTTGATGAACCAGTTGAAGAATTTACTATGGATTATCAAGTATGGTTAGATAGTAATTTTACAGATAGTTTAACTGGATTGTTTTATATAGGTGAAGTACACGATTCAAAATGGTGGAATATCCATGTTTCCAATTGTAGTGTTTATTCTAATTTTATAATTGATGGGGGTGATGTATATCATCAATTCACATTACAAGATAGACAAAGGGTGAATACGGATCATGGAACACCACCTATTGATCTAACATCTATTACAGAAAATAGAGCCGCATCTAATTGTAATACACCTTATAGTGATTCTGGTTTAGAATATGGGTCATGTACTGAAACTAGTGTAGCTGGTGTATATACGTCATTATCTTTTGCCGATGCTAGTATAGTAGTTCAAAAAAATATCTATGTCCATGTTAGAATGTACTGTAAAATGAATACCATTACAGAAGGAGTCGGTAATTTTGACGGCATTCTTAAAATATACATTGGTCGGGAACTAGCTTTTTCTAGTGAACAAATACTTTACAGAGCAGGTGACTTTCCTAATACTAGATGGGATAAGATAGCTATTGCTCCTTTTATTAGTGGTGGATCTACTGGAAATCAAACTATGTGGATCAGAAACATTAGAATTTATCATGGTGAGATGATATATTCTATAGTAGGTGACGGATCTATTTTACTTGGTGGTACAGGTGGAATTAAAATTGGTCCTACGGGAAGAATAGTAATCGGATAGGAATAAATAATGACAATAACTTTTGACGCATACGGTAAATGGGAAACCAATTTCAACTATGGACCTTGTTCATTACGAGGAAGTGACCCTATATATACTACTAGTTGTAATGATCTGAATGATGACGGATTAGATTGGGAATGGGGAGGACATGGTGCTTTTGATAGAACAACTCATGTCACTACTAGTGCTAAAAACCCTTTGAGTCCAGGTTCTCATGGAATGCGTTTTTTACGAGGTTCTGGACATAATAGACAATCTGGTCCTTTTTCTGCTATTCTACCCGGAGGTGATAGAACATCAGGACAAGTCTATAAAGAGTGGTGGTTACGCTGGTATGTTAAATATGGTGTAGGATTTAATTGGGTTCATCCGGACACATTAGAACCAAGGGATTATCCTCATTATGTTAAAGATGTTTATTCTCATAGTATTGAACAACATACTGGACCTATTCTAGGATGGGGTGATAATCAAGGTAGTATACGTTGTGGTTTGCAAGGTACGGGTACTACTAGTAGTAAAATAGGTAGTGTTAGATGGCGTGATTTATGGGGACATCCTGCTAATGGTTCTTGGCATTGTATAGAGTTCTATGTAAAAGCAGAAACAGACAGGGATAATCCCGATGGAATTATACGTATATGGGTAAACGGACAACTAGTTCATCAATCGTTTAATAATAATATGTATAATAACAAACCAGGTGTATTTAGTAACGGTTTGCGTAGAATAGGTATGGCAAGTAATCAAAATAGAGTAGGTGGTGATGATCAAGTCTATCATACTGATTTTGATGATATTTGTTTATACGTTCAAACTCCTCCTAATGTAGATAATAACGGAAATCCTTTTATTGGTCCTTTAGATTGGGGTGGTTCTGTCCAATTACAAGTAGGTATTTCTGCTAATCCTACTGCTGGTGAAGCACCTTTAGAAGTTAGTTTTACAGGTAGTGCTTCTGGTGGTTCTAGTCCTTATTCTTATGCTTGGGATTTTAAAGATGGAAACACTAGTATATCCCAAAATCCTACTCATACTTATACTGTATCTGGAAATTATGTACCTACACTAACAGTAACGGATGATGAACAAGATTCTAAAACTGCTTCAACTACTATTAATGTACAATCTACTGAGGAACCGGTGCAGTATTTTACTAATTTTGAAGAATACACTATTGGTTCTGTTCCTCATGATTGGACTATTAGGGATAGTACAGGAGTAGGTTGGGAAGTCAAATCAAAACATAACACTACTGTTTTGACTGCTTTAGCTGATCCTGATCCCTCAGGCAATCGTAGATTGATTACTTGGGATGAGCCAGGACAAAGACGACATTACGAATTACTTATATTATATAGGACAGCAAGTGCTACTAGACATGCTTCATTGTTTTCTAGAACAATAGGTGATCCACATACAGGTGATTGTTATCAACTACGTATTAGGGATGATGCTGGAACATATGCTGAACTAAGACGTTTAAACGCTGGTTCAGAAACTATATTACATACTACAAGTACTTTAGGATTAGGTGCTGATACTTGGTATGCTATGCGTTTTAGAACTGAGACTCTAGCAAGCGGTAATGTTCGTTTACGTGTTAGTATATGGGCTCCTTCTGACTTGTCAAATATTACTAATGATGAACCTACTTGGTTGTTTACTGTAGAAGATAGTCATTCAAATAGACTACTTTCTAACGGTCATACAGGTGTAGGCACACAACGGAATGATCAGGAAATAGATATAGCATTTTTTGGTGTCGGAGTAGGTGGTGCTACTGCTCCTGAAGGACAAGTAGATGATTGGGAGCCACCTGACGAACCTACAGGTGAAGTTATTCTAACTCATGATGGATGGGAATTTCCTGAAGCATGGTATGACGGCACTCCTGGACCTGTAGAAAATGGGGTTTTAGTATGGCATTGGCAGGCAGGTAATAAAAGACCCGATGGGGTTAGTATTTCTGCTAGAAAACATATGTCCAAAGCTGTTAGTGAATTCTATTGTGATATAGAAATGAGACTTAGTTCAAATTGGCGTGGGTCTGGTGTTGATTATCATCCACATATTATACATGTTATTTCTACTGATGATGGTGACTGGACTCCTTTAGCTAATACTCACAATAGTCTTTACTTTGAAGCACTATCGGACACTAGTTCACCATATACTACTTATCCTGCCTTTGCATTACAAGATAGTCAAAGGGTGAACACAGGTCACGGCACTCCACCTGTAGATTTAGTAGGTATAACAGAGAATAGAGCGGCTGGTCATTGTAATACTCCCATAGGAACACAAGGTGAAGATATATCGGGAAATGGTGGTACTAAATCACCAGGAACTTGTTATCCTCAGGGGGATGGATACTATTCGGCAATGTTGTACAAGGGGGGTACTGTTAATATCCCTGTTAACCAATGGGTTAATCTAAGATACTATGTCAAGATGAATACATTTACTAACAATGTCGGTAATTTTGATGGTATTATGAAGATATGGATTAATGATACTTTAGCATTTCATAGTGAAGAAATGTTATGGGCGGCGGGTAATTTTCAAAATACTAAATGGGACAAGATTGCTTTAGGTGCATGGATCAGTACACATATAGGTGATGGTGGTTCTCCTATAGATCAAACTATGTGGCTTAGAAGTTTGACAATGTATGAAGGAATGCCTGATGAAGAAGTACAACCTGACCCTGATCCTGATTTAGAAATACTTTGGCAAGATAATGGTTGGGATTCTGCTTATTACTATGATGGAACTCCTGGTAATGTTATTGATGGTAATGTTTTAGAACTATACTGGCAACAAGGTAATACTAGACCCAATCAGAATACGGGTGCTATGCGAGCAGAATTCACCGAACCTGTAACGGAATTTACGTTAGATTATGATGTGCGTTTTGAGCATATTTGGACCAGTAGTTTTTTAAACGGATTATTCTATATAGCAGAATCACAGGACGGCACATTTTGGAGTGTTCATGTTTCCAATTGTAGTGTTTATTCTGCTTTCATTATAGATGATGGTTCTATTTATCTTAGATCAACATTACAAGACAGGGAACGAGTTAATATAAATCATGGTACACCACCTGTAGATTTGCGGGGTGTAACTGAAAATAGGGCCGCTTCCGCTTGTAATACACCTTATAGTGCATCTAATTTTGAAGGTGGTATATGTGAAGAAACATCTATATCTGGAATATATCGTTCTATGTCCTTTGCTGATGGGTATAAGGAGATTTCAAGAAATGACTGGTTTAGGATTAGAATGTATTGCAAGATGAATACTATCACATCCAATATTGGTAATTTTGATGGTATTCTTAGAATGTATGTGAATAAAGAACTTGTTTTCTTTAGTGATGAAGTTCTGTATCGAGCAGGTAATTTTCCTAATACTAGATGGGATAAGATAGCATTTGCTCCTTTTATTAGTGGAGGTTCTCCTATAGATCAGACTATGTGGATTAGAAATGCTAAAGTGTATCATGGTGAGATGATATATCCTACTATTGGCGATAGTTCCATTCTATTTGGTGGAAATGGTGAATTGACAGTAGGTGGAAACGGTTTCTTTCGCACGATATAAGGAGGTTAGTTATGGAATACAAATATTTTTCTAGGCATGGTGATCCTAATATAGCTTGTAGATGTGGGTGTGGTTTAAGTATAGAGGATATGGATCGTACATTCATGACAAGAATTGATGTAGCTAGACAAATTGCAAATATTCCATTTATTATAATCTCAGGAATACGATGTCCTGCACATAACAATAATGTAAGCACTACAGGTTTTGATGGTCCACATACTACAGGACAGGCTTTAGATATATTTGTAAGAAATAGTAATGAAAGATATATTATAAGACGAGTATTAATTATGCTCGGTTTCAATAGGTTTGGTACTGCTGAAACATTTCTACATGTTGATAGCAGTACAGACCATCCGAAAAACGTAGAATGGTTATATTAAACTTAATTAGTGAGGGTATTATGGATTTAAAGTTCAGCAAGCGTAGAACATTGTTGCGTCTTCTAAAACAAAAAACTACATGGGCTGGTCTAGCGGCTTTGCTTGGTGCTGGTGTTATTTTCGGAATGACTGAAGATATGTGGATGATAGTATTTTCTATTCCGATGGCCATAGCAGGTGCTTTGCTTGCTTTGTACGATGAAATGGAAGATGAGAAAGAAGAAAATAATGGTGAGGAGGTAAACGATGAAGACTAAATCACTTGTAGCATTAATTATAGCATTGTTTTTTCTTTCGGGTTGTAGTAAAATAACAGATATATTTAATCCTGATATGTCTTTTGAAGACAAGGTTGAAATAGGTCTTTATAATTCACTACAAAGTGCCGAAGTGACTTATACCGAATTAGTAGAGTATGCAAGAGAACACGAACATTTGTTTAGTGAATCAGACAAGGAACGAATTAATGATGTTTCCGATAAATACACCCAAGCAATGGTAGCGGCACTAACAGCTTGGTACACTTATAAACTACGTGGTGAGGAAACAGATTTAGAAACATTTGTTTTTCAAGCTACCGAGGCTTTAAGGGAAATGCGTATACT
>PWPP01000028.1 GCA_003558625.1 Syntrophomonas sp. | reverse complement strand
CGGAAATTGGCCCCGGTAGGATCTTTAAAGCGCAACACACCGATATCCAGCGCTGCAATTAAGGGAGCATGGTTACGTAAAACACCCAGTTGTCCATCAATGGCAGGAAAAACCGCAAATTGCACTTCATCTTTAAAAATGATCTCTTCCGGCGTCACTATTTCCAGCATAAATGTATTGTCAGACATAGGCTACGCCTCCAATTTTTTGGCTTTTTCCAATGCAGTATCAATATTACCTACCATGTAGAAAGAACCTTCCGGCAAGCTGTCATATTTTCCTTGCAGTAATTGGAAGAATGATTCTACTGTTTCTCCTACCGGCACATAGATGCCCGGATTTCCAGTGAACTGCTCCGCCACGTGGAAAGGCTGGGAAAGAAATCTCTGTATTTTTCTGGCCCGGTTAACGATTAACTTATCCTCATCGGTTAACTCATCCATACCCAGAATGGCGATAATGTCCTGCAGTTCTTTGTAGCGCTGCAATATTTTCTGCACGCCCCGGGCGGTGTCATAATGCTTATCTCCTACTACCATGGGATCAAGTATTCTGGAAGTTGAATCCAGGGGATCCACCGCAGGATAAATGCCCAGCTCAGCAATGGAGCGGGATAAAACCGTAGTCGCATCCAAGTGGGCAAAAGTAGTAGCCGGAGCAGGGTCGGTAAGGTCGTCCGCGGGAACATATACAGCCTGGGCGGAGGTGATAGAACCTTTATGGGTGGTTGTAATCCGCTCCTGTAACAAGCCCATATCCGTTTGCAGGGTAGGCTGATATCCAACCGCTGAAGGCATCCGGCCTAAGAGAGCCGACACTTCGTTACCCGCCTGGGCAAAGCGGAATATATTGTCAATAAAAATTAGTACGTCCAGTCCGCTGGTATCACGGAAATATTCGGCGATGGTGAGTCCGGTCAATCCCACCCGCAAGCGGGCTCCGGGAGGTTCATTCATCTGGCCGTAAATTAATGCAGTTTTATCGATAACTCCCGATTCAACCATTTCCAGCCACAGGTCATTGCCTTCACGGGTCCTCTCTCCCACTCCGGTAAATACCGAATATCCGCCATGCTCGTAAGCGATGTTCCGGATCAGTTCCATGATGATAACGGTTTTTCCCACTCCGGCTCCGCCGAAGAGGCCTATTTTACCACCACGGGCATAGGGGTTGATCAAATCCGTAACTTTAATTCAGGTTTCCAGCATGGTGGTAGCCGGCAGCTGCTCGGTTAAAGCCGGAGGTTTGCGATGAATTTCCCAATATTCCTTGGTATCAATGGGACCGGCTTCGTCAATGGGATCTCCCAGAACATTCATTAACCGTCCCAGGCAGGCTTCCCCTACAGGAACCTTAATACTGGCACCGGTATTGGTGGCTTTCATTCCCCGGCGCAGTCCGTCGGTAGCATTTAGGGCCACACACCTTGCAATATCATTTCCCAGATGGGCAAACGCTTCGAGGGTTATATCAATTTTTTGGGCAACTTTTACGTCAGCATCCTGATCTTCACTCTTTATGGTTATAGCACTCATAATATCAGGCAAATCACCCGGTTTAAAGCGGATGTCAACAACCGCTCCGATTACCTGGGTAACATTACCATATGTTACATTAGCCATCCTCTACTTTCCTCCTTTACTGAGAGCCTCAGCACCGCCGACAATATCCAGTATTTCTTCCGTGATTGCTGCCTGGCGTGCCTTGTTCATTTCCAGGGTAAGGGCTCCAATCATTTCCCCGGCATTTTTCGTAGCACTGCTCATAGCCGTCATCCTGGAACCGTGCTCGCTGGCTTTTGCTTCCAGCATTGCGTGATATATCTGGCTTCCGATATGTCTGGGCAGTAACGCTAACAGGATCTCTTCTGCACTGGGCTCATAAATGAAGTCCACAAACTGCTCTTCCTTGGGTTCTTCCCCTTCTACCACCTGAGGTTCAATGGGCAGTAATTTCTTTACCGTGGGAATGTTGCGCATGATGCTGACAAAGTGAGCATATACCAGGTATACTTCATCCAATTCCTCGTTTTCATAAGCATTGATAATATACTGGCCAATCTCCCTGGCATCGCTATAAGTTGCATTATCTCCGATGTTGATAAATTCTGCTTCCAGGCCTACTCTTTTGCGGTAAAAGTCCCGTCCTTTTCTGCCGACGGCGATGATCGCGTTTTCAATATTGCGCTCGTCCTTTTCAATCGCCAGGTTGGCCGCTCTCATAATATTGGAATTATAAGCTCCACACAACCCCCGGTCAGATGTTACAACCACATAGCCTACTTTTCTTATATCCTCTCGTTTTTCCAGGAGAGGATGGCTTATTTCATATGCCACTCCTGCCAATCTAATCAGGGTCTCCTGCAGTATTTCGGTATATGGCCTTGAGGCCTGGGCTTTTTCCTGGGCCTTGCGCAACTTAGCCGCAGCTACTGCTTCCATCGCTTTGGTGATCTGCTGGGTATTCTTGATACTGCGTATACGGCGTTTGTATTCCCTTACACCAGCTCCTGCCATTATTTCTCACCACCTAAACTGTAAAAGTGGATTTAAAATCATTGATAGCAGCAATCAACTTGCCTTCAATATCACTGTCCACTTTTTTGCTTTCTCTAATCGATGAAATGATCTCTGGCGCCGTGCTGCGCAAATATTTCAGGAAATCTACTTCAAACTCGGTAACTTTTTCCCGGGGTAGTTCATCCAGGAAGCCGTTAACACCGGCATATATGGAGATTACCTGTTCTTCCATTGACATTGGTACATATTGTCCCTGTTTCAATATTTCAACAACCCGTTCACCCCTGGTCAGGCGGGCCATGGTGGCTTTGTCCAGATCTGAACCAAACTGGGCGAAAGCAGCCAGCTCCCGGAACTGTGCCAGGTCCAGGCGTAATTGCCCGGCTACGGATTTCATCGCTTTTGTTTGGGCTGCACCACCAACACGGCTAACGGAAAGTCCGGCGTTTATGGCCGGGCGCTGACCGGCATAGAACAAGTCTGTTTCCAGGTAAATCTGCCCGTCGGTAATGGAAATAACGTTGGTGGGAATATAAGCCGATACGTCACCGGCCTGGGTTTCAATGATGGGAAGCGCTGTAATGGAACCTCCGCCATGTTCATCGTTTAACTTACAGGCTCTTTCCAGGAGGCGGGAATGCAAATAGAATACGTCCCCGGGATACGCTTCACGGCCGGGCGGGCGTCTCAGGAGCAGGGACATTTCGCGATAGGCCACCGCATGTTTGGACAGGTCATCATATATGATCAAAACATCCGCTTTTTCTGTTTCCATAAATTCCTCTGCCATGGTTACCCCGGCATAAGGAGCGATATACAGCAGTGGTGCCGGCTCGGAGGCGGTAGCAGATACGATAATGGTATAATCCATGGCTCCCATTTCCTCCAGCTTGGCAGCAATGCCTGCCACCGCAGAGAGTTTTTGTCCGATGGCAACATAAATACAGATCATGTCTTTGGTATCTCTCTGGTTAATAATGGCGTCTATACCAATAGCGGACTTTCCGGTTTGACGGTCTCCGATAATTAATTCCCTTTGGCCCCTTCCGATGGGAACCATGGAGTCAATCGCTTTTAATCCGGTCTGCATGGGGGTATCAACGGGTGCGCGGGCCACAACACCGGGTGCTATCCGTTCAATGTTCCGGAATGCATCGGTATTAATGGGTCCTTTTCCGTCCAAAGGCTGACCCAGAGCGTTAACAACCCTGCCCAACATAGCTCTTCCTACGGGCACCTGCATGATTCTGCCGGTCGCTTTTACTACGTCACCTTCTTTAAGATGGTAATATTCACCCAGCAAAACGGCTCCGACATTATCTTCTTCCAGGTTAAGAACCATTCCGACTGTTCCACCCGGGAATTCCAGCAATTCGCCGGCCATAGCCCCCTGCAAGCCATAAACACGGGCAATTCCATCACCTACATAGATGATTGAACCCACGTTGCTGACATCGACCTCGGATTGGTAGCGCTCTATCTGTTCTTTTAGTATCGCGCTAATCTCTTCCGGTCTAATACTCATTTATCAGTTCACCCCTATCTGATTTTAAGTTAATCGTACTTGTTTCAATTGTTCTTTCAGCTTTTCCAGTTTTTTGGCTACAGTACCGTCGATAATCTGGTCGCCTAATCTTATCTTTATGCCTCCTAGCAGAGCGGGATCCACGGTCAGATTAAGCAATACTGTCTTGCCCATAGAGGCACTAAGTCTGGTAGCTAGTTGGTTGACTTCTTCCTCCGGCAAATCATGCGCGGAGATAAGCTCTGCTTTCTTTATGTTTCTCGTTTCATCGGCCAAATCTCTGTACTCATCATAAATAAGTCCCAAATACAATTCACGGCGTTTATCGATGATCATTTTAAAGAAATTCAGCGTGGTTGCAGAAACGACCGGGGAAAACAGCTTATCCACCACCTCTTTTTTGTCCTGGGAAGGGATGAGTAAATGGGCCAGATATTCTTTAAGGTTTTCGGTACTATCAATCAGACTGATAATTTTTTCTAATTCTTCCTGAAAGAGATCGATTTGGTTGGTATCCTGGGCTATGCTGAAAAATGCCTCCGCATAACGTCTGGCAACACTTTTATTTAGCATAATAGATCGCCTGCCTCATCTATAAACTCTCTTACCATCTTCTTGTGGTCATCTGAAGTAATGGCCCGGGATAGGACTCTTTCTGCTGCAATGATGGCCAGTGTAACCGCTGAATCTCTTAGTTCCATTTTGGCTTGTTCTGTGGCTGCTACGATTTCCGCATGGGCCTTGTTTTTAATACTAGCAGCCTCTTCGTTGGCTTTGGCAATCATTTCGTTTTTGACATTTTCTGCCGCTTTGGTGGATTTTGCGACAATGTCCTGCGCTTCTTTGCGTGATTCAGACAGATTTGTTTGCGCTTCTTTTCTCATCTGTTCTACTTCAGTCCGGACTTCTTCTGCATGTCTAAGATTGCTCTCTATGCTATTAGTCCGCTGTTCCATCATGTTGTTGATGGGATTGTACGCGAATTTATAAAGGATTGCCAGTAAAATGAAGAAGTTTACGGCAGTCCACCCAATAACATATAAATTTCCGAAAGCAGGGGGCATTCCTCGGGGAGCTTCAACAGGTGCACTAGCATCGCCTGCTGCCATGCAGAAGGTGGCAAATCCCATTACCAAGACCGTTGTTAAGAGGAGAACTGATAAATAAACCCATTTATTCCTCTTCACGGATGTGCTACCTCCAATCTTTTAAAAACTAATAATGTGTATGGGGGACGATAGACCTACTGGTGACTACCGCCCTCTACACCTTTTCCAATAATGATTTCTTGCTTACATATTTCCAAGGATCATGAAAGCAATCAGAAGACCATAAATAATAACAGTTTCCAGGAAAGCGAGTGTGATAAAGAGAAGAGTTCTGATATCTCCTCCTACCTCGGGCTGCCTTGCAATAGCTTCAAAAGCTTTACCACCGGCTAATCCCATGCCCAAGCCAACACCTATACCACCTATAGATACAGCCAGACCTGCACCCAATGCTAATGTGCCTACGTCCATCAATTTTCCCTCCTTTCAAGCTCAAAATGTTCATTGAACTAAGTTTTTGATAGTTTTAATTTTTTTAATGACCTCCACTGGTTGATGCCCCGATATAACTAGCTGAAAGCATCGTAAATACTACCGCCTGTATAACGGATAGCAACACAGCCAAGGCCAAAAAAATCGCGGGTAAAAAAAACGGTGCTAAGAAAAGCAAAAAGCCCAACACCACTTCCTTACCAAAAATGTTTCCGAATAGACGGATGGTAAGGGATAAGGGTCTCGCTACCTCTTCGACCAGGTTTAATGGTAGCATAAGCGGGCTTGGACTGATAAAATGTGCAAAATAGTGTAATTTGTTTTCCATAATCCCTGAAACATGTACCGCAAAAAACGTTATCAGCGCCAGGGTCATGGTGACGTTCCAGTTGCTGGTAGGGGGTTGAAACCCTCCAATGTGTGCCGCTCCAGGTATTAAACCACTTAGATTACAAACCAGAATAAAAATAAAAAACGTTGATAAAAGTGGAGCCCATTTCCTGGCAGCATTCTCTTTTTCGATCACCTGGCTAAAGAAATCATAGGTCCATATAACCAGACTTTCAAATAAATTCTGCAGCCCCCTGGGTACTATTTGCATGTTTCTGGTCGCCAGATAGGCTATAACTCCTATAAATACAATAACGAGCCATTCAGTAACAATGATATGATCTACAGGAATTGGCCCCAAATAAAACATTACCTCATCCCACATGGCAAAAATCATTTATTCTCCCCCCTTCCTATGATAAATTTTGATCTGACTGCCGGCCTTTCCTCAGGGACCGGCCAAAAAATAATTTCATGATTGCCGGCTTCCGGGTTCTCACGGTTTCTCTTCACCAGACTGCTTCTTCTCATCCCGGTCTTTGGGTCCTGAATTTGCTATAGCCTTGGTCCACATCATTTTAAAACCGGTGGCCATTCCAATTAAAAAACCGAGAACTGCGAGCCATGGTTCGGTATCAAACTTGCCATCCAGCCATCTGCCTCCAAAATAGCCCAGGGCAACGGCAGCAGCAATGGTCGTGGATAGGTTGACTGCCTCACTTAAGGATTTAGCCCAATGCTTTTTGGGTGGTGCCATCTGCTCACCTCTTTGCTAAAAAACTCACAAACTTTCAACCGTTAATATCATTCGTCATTAAATCTTAAAATCCTTTATTTCCTGACAAGTTTTTAAGCAAGTGGTTTTTGTTTTTTCCAGCCCTCATTTTCTCCGCATAAGTTTTAATAATTCGTGCTGGATAACAGAAATCCTCTTTGTGAAATAAATATTTTTTGCTTTTTTAAAAGAAGTCCCCGGTAAGGCCGGGGTACCCTGCCTCAAGAAATATTGCCGGATTACCGCCGCAGATATCCCTTGGTTTCCAATTTCAACAGGTGGCTTTTAAGGGAATCATCAATGTTGATCCCATAGGTGTCTTCCATAACGAACATCATCGTCACAGCGGTCTGGGCTACATCGAGCAGCTCCCGGGCGATTTCATCCAGGGTTTCCTTTTCATCCATAAAGATTTTTTCACCGCTTAACCCCCTGAATTTACCAATGGCCTGAGCTAATTCCCCGGTTTCTTCCATCAGCTTTAATGCCGTTGATTCCAGGCTGGGATTTAAGCGATTCAGTTTGGGCAGGGACAAGGTTTTACTCTGCATGGCTTTACTCCGTCTTCTTTATGGCGGTAATACCCGCTTCTTCCAATAAATCCAGGGCAATTTGGTCCTGAAAAAGACCTTGGTAAACAACTTTGTGGATCCCGGCATTAATCACCATGCGGGCACATATCATACAGGGTTGTTCCGTGCAATACAGCACCGTGTTTTCCGTGGCCACACCATAAAACGCCGCATTGATAATCGCATTTTGCTCGGCATGGACTCCCCGGCATAATTCATAGCGGTGGCCCGAGGGGATAGCCATGCTTTCCCGCAGACAGCCCCAGTCAATACAATGCTTTATACCCCGTGGAGCCCCGTTATACCCGGTGGAAACGATGCGCTCATTTCGTACCAGAACCGCTCCCACTTGCCTTCTCAAACAGGTAGAGCGGGTCGCTACCATACTGGCAAGTTCCAGAAAATACCGGTCCCATTCCGGTCTCGTTGTTTTCATGCTCACTCCTATACCCGGGAATAATCCCGAAAGGCCCGGCTTTATCATGCAATTCTCCTAAATTCTACACGTGCCTTCAGCCCGGGCAGGATCGGTAATGAAATCCCGCCCGGAAAAATAGCAGACACCGCCCCTGTGCCCCGGGGCCGGAGTTTATTCCAGATAAAGGGGATATTTATCGCATAGTTTTGCCACCAGTGCTCTGGCTTCATCCAGTTTTTCTTCCTGGTGGGGAAAATCGATGGCAATGGTTATGGCCCGAGCAATATCCTTCATGTCTTCCGGTTTCATACCCCGGCTGGTTATGGCCGGTGTTCCCACCCGGATCCCACTGGTGACCAACGGTTTTTCCGGATCAAAGGGAATGGTGTTTTTGTTCACGGTGATGTTAATCGATCCCAGAACGGCTTCAACTGCTTTCCCGGTGGTCTTTTTGGGCCTTAAGTCCAGCAACATCAAATGGTTGTCGGTACCACCGGATACCAGGCGGATGCCTTCCTCGGTCAAATGCGCCGCCAGCTGCCGGGCATTGTCAACAATATTTTGCTGGTATTCTTTAAAACTATCCTGCAGAGCCTCCTGGAAGCACACTGCTTTTGCTGCAATCACATGCATAAACGGTCCGCCCTGGATCCCGGGAAAGACCGCGCGGTCAATCCTGGTGGCCCAGTCCTTGGAACAGAGAATCAGGCCGCCGCGAGGGCCCCTAAGGGTTTTATGGGTAGTGGAAGTCACAAAGTCCGCCACCGGAACCGGGCTGGGATGCAGTCCGGCTGCAACCAGACCGGCGATATGGGCCATGTCAACAAAAAGATATGCTCCCACTTCGTCGGCAATGGCACGAAACTTCTCAAAGTCGATAACGCGGGGATAGGCGCTGGCGCCGGCTACGATCATGCGGGGTTGAACCCGTTTGGCTACGGCCAGGACTTCAGCATAATCAATGGTTTCCGTTTCCGGATCTACTCCGTAATCAAAAAAATTAAAATATTTTCCGGAGATATTAATCTTGCTGCCGTGGGTCAAATGCCCCCCGTGGCTAAGGTTCATTCCCATAACGGTGTCACCGGTATCTAAGGCGGCAAAATACACCGCGGTATTGGCCTGAGCTCCGGAATGAGGTTGAACATTGGCATGTTCGGCCCCGAATATTTTTTTGGCCCGCTCCCGGGCTAACTCTTCTGCCACATCCACAAACTCACAGCCCCCATAGTACCTGTTGCCGGGGTATCCTTCGGCATATTTGTTGGTCATTACACTGCCCTGGGCGGCCATGACTGCACGGGAAACAAAGTTTTCGGAGGCAATCAGCTCCAGTTTTCGATCCTGCCTTTTTTCCTCATTGGCGATAGCATCAGCTATCAGGGGATCAACCGCTCTGATATACTTTTCGATATAATCCATTGATAAACCCCTTTCTCTCATTTGCAGTATTTTTTTTCTATCTGATGTATTTTATCCACTCTGCGCTGATGCCTTCCGGCTAAATATTCGGTGGAGATAAAGGTGTTGATGATGTCTTCTGCCAGGCCCGGACCTGTTACCCGGGCGCCGATGGTAAGGATGTTGGCATCATTATGCTGCCGGGATAGCCTGGCGGTATAACTATTTTGGCATAGAGCCGCCCGGATACCCGGTATTTTGTTGGCCGCAATGCAGATCCCGATCCCGGTGCCGCAGATTAATATCCCCAGAATATGCCGGGCCAGTACATACTGGCTCAAAGGTTCCGCAATATCCGGATAATCGCAGGATTCTTCCGATTCAGTTCCACAGTCCATGACCTCATGACCGGCCGCCGTTAGCATTTCCTTCATCTTCTCCTTGAGCTCGTAACCGGCATGGTCGCTCCCTATGGCTACATGCAATAACCTCACCTCAATATATATGTTTTTCCTCCGGTTGCCACAGGGGCAGCCCGGAGTAAAATACACCTGGCAGTCCTGGAAAACCGGCATAAATATATTTTCGCAATAAAAACAAAAAACCCTGTTTATTTGTCAAATTCCATGATTTTTTTCACCAGCATATGAATTAAACCCCGCATCTGCTGCAGGCATTCCCGGTAGCTTTCCAGACCTCCGCCGATGGGGTCAATGATATCCTCATGGTTTTGGCCTACGTACTCACTGAGGGTATGGATTTCTTTCCCGTCGGGGAGGGGGTACTGGTTGATGATAAAGTTTTTATGCTCCCGGGTCATGGTAAGAATCAAGTCTGCACCTTGAACCATATCGGTGTCGATACACTGCGACTGGTGGGAACTCAAATCGATCCCCTCCTCCTTTTGCAGCAGCAGGGAGGTTTCCAGAGAAACCGGATTGCCCGCATGGGCAAAGATCCCGGCAGAAATAACCTCATAAGCTTCATGCTTACTATATGTAGACAGATATTTCATGAAGAGGGCCTGGGCCATGGGGCTCCGGCAGGTATTGCCGGTACAGACAAATAATATTTTTTTCATAACCCTTTTGTCCTCCTTTGGGATGGTGTACCGGAACATGTTCCCCCAATATCCCGGCTCCAGTGATAATGAAGTATCGGGTTGCCTGCTGCTTTATGCCCCGGACGGCATCTGGTCCCGGACGGACCGGGGAGCGGCTTACCCGGATGATGCCTTGATGATCCGGTCCCTGATGCTGCGGGCGATTCCCCCGACATCCGGAGGAATGGGTGCAAAAAGCAAAACATCCAGCCCCAGTTCCCCGGCCTCCCTCAGAATAGCAAAATAATGGCTGTTTTTGCTGTCCAGGTCGAGAAAATATGTTTTTTCCGCCTGCTGCTCCCGGCAGCGGTGAATATTATTATTGACCAGGCCGGTTTTAAGATTTCTCCCCCGGCTTTCTGCCAGGATCCGTTCTGCTTCCACCATGTCCGGGGCCAATATAATTTTCACCGCTCCGGTGTAGGTTGACGGAGCCGGATCCCCCGGCAAGAGAATCTGCTGCTCCGGGCCCAGGTGTTCCTGCAGCACTTCGACCTCAATCCCGCCCCTTCTCAGAATCCGGGGCAGGCCTTCACTTAAGTCCAGTATGGTTGATTCTATGCCTAAACCGGTAGGACCGGCATCTAAAACCGCAGCAATCTTGCCGTCCAGATCCGCCCGCACATGCTCCGCAGTCAGGGGACTGGGGTGTCCGTACAGGTTGGCACTGGGAGCGGCAACAGGTCCGGTTTTTCTGATCAAAGCCAGGGCTACGGGATGATCCGGCATCCGCAGGCCTACTCCGGGCTTGCCGGCTCTGATGATTTTAGGAACCCCGGAGCGGGCAGGCAGAATAAGGGATAAAGGTCCGGGCCAGAACCTTTCCATCAAAGACCTGGCCTGATCGGGGATTTCCGTTACCAGTTGATCTACCTGCTCCGGGTCACTGACATGAACCAGGAGGGGATTCTCCGGCGGCCTTCCTTTGGCGGTAAATATCCGGGCTACCGCGGCCTCATCGGAAGCGAGGGCCCCCAACCCGTATACCGTTTCCGTGGGAAACGCGACCAGTTCTCCTCGCCGCAACAACTCCGCAGCTTGTTCTATCTGGTCTTCCCGGGGATGAACAGGATGTACCTGCATATAGATGGTATTCATTCAGCTTCCTTTCCTGGCTTTAACCACCCGGTTTCTACCGGCATAATCTTTTACAATGGTCCTGTCTTCATAATCTGGGAGCCAATCCCTTACCGTTTCTGCCTGTCCCGGGGCCACCTCCATCAGGAGGTAGCCCCCCTCAGATAAGAAGGCGTGGCACTGGCTGACAAAGCGCCGGTACAGATCCAGCCCGTCCGGACCTGCCAAAAGGGCCAGACCCGGTTCATGCGCCTTCACCTGGGAGTTTAGCCCGGCAAATTCTGCCTCACTGACATAGGGCAGGTTCGCGGTAATTAAATCAAAGGGTCTCTGCCCCCGGACGGGGTCAAACAAATCCCCCTGGCAAAACTTGATGGGTACAGAAAAGCGGTTGGCATTGGCTTGGGCAATTCGAATTGCATCTGCTGAAAGATCAATGGCTGTAATATCTTTTTCCCCGGCATAATAAGCCAGGCTAACAGCTATCGCCCCGGAGCCGGTGCCCATATCACAAATGCGCTGCAGGTCATTTTGCCTGATCAGCTGCAAAGCCTGCTCCACCAGGGTTTCTGTTTCCGGCCGGGGAATCAATACCCCCGGAGCCACCTGAAAATTCAAGGACATAAACTCCCTGCATCCAGTAATATACGCCAGAGGCTCCCCTGCTATTCTTCTTTTGATGTATTCCCGGTATAGTACCCGTTCTTGGGGATTGACCGGCTTGGTATAATTGACATACAGATATACCCGGTCACTTTTTAGCACATGGGCCAATAGCACCTCCGCTTCCAGACGCGGCTCAGTTATTTCCTTCTGTTTAAAATAACCGGCCGTCCACAGCAATACATCTTTTATCAACCACTCTTGCACTTATTCCACCTTTTTCAGCAGTTCCGTTTGTTCACTGATCATCAGGGCATCGATGATTTCATTCAACTGACCCTCCAGGATCAGGCCCAGCTTATGCAACGTCAAATTGATACGATGATCACTGACCCGACCCTGGGGGAAATTATATGTTCTGATACGCTAACTGCGATCTCCGGATCCAACCTGGCTCTTCCTGGCCCCGGCCGTCTCGGCGTTTTTTTCCGCTTCCATGACTTCTTTTAAACGGGCTCTGAGCACTCTTAACGCCTTGGCCTTGTTTTTATGCTGGGATTTCTCATCCTGGCAGGAAACGGAGATGCCTGACGGAGTATGGGTGATCCTGACCGCCGACTGGGTCGTATTGACCGACTGACCCCCAGGGCCGCTGGAACAAAAAACATCTATGCGCAAATCATTGGGATCAATATCTACTTCAACATCTTCTGCTTCCGGTAAAACCGCTACCGTAGCGGCCGATGTATGAATCCTGCCTCCTGATTCGGTAGAGGGTATGCGCTGCACCCGGTGCACCCCGGATTCAAATTTCAGCTTCCGGTACACTCCCTGGCCTGCCACCCCGAAAACCACCTCTTTTATGCCTCCGATATCGGTATGGCTGATATCTATGATTTCTGTTTTCCATCCCTGGTATTCGGCATAGCGGGAATACATGCGAAATAAATCCGAGGCAAACAGGGCGGCTTCCTCCCCCCCGGTTCCGGCCCGGATTTCCATAATGACGCCTTTATCATCATCAGGGTCCCGGGGCAGAAGCAGCACCGTCAGGGCTTGATTCAAAGTCCGGGCTTTATCTTCCAGTTCCTGGATTTCCTCCAGGACCATGGCTTTGAATTCTTCCTCCGGCTGCTCGGCCAGCATTTGCCGGGTCTGCTCCAATTCCTGCCGCACAGCTTTATATTCCTGATAATTGGCGATCAAGGGGGTTAAATCTGAATGGGTTTTGGCATACTGTTGAAATTTGCTTTGATCAGCAATGATTTCAGGTTTGCTTAAAAGGTCCGTCAGTTCCTGATATCTCTCTTCTAAACTCTCTAATTTATGCAACATGGGCGTTATTTCCTCCTAAACCACTTGTATAACCATGGTGGGTTTTCTTCCTGCCACCGTTTCACCCTCGAATTTCTGACCTAAAAATAGTAACACGTAAAAAACCTGATAGAAGCAGGTTTTTGGTGGAGCTGTATTCTCTGACCCAGACCGTTTGAGGGTTCGTTACCCGGACCGGGAATACAGAATATGGTTCCTCATTAAATATAGCATCTTTGAACATTTTATTTGGATCTTTATGGATCATTCCCTTAAAAAAATTTGCTTCCCCGGCAGAGGCAGATGAGAATAAGGAAGCTTATTAACCGAAATAAGAAGTGAGATAGCAGAGTCTTGCTCTGCTATCTCTCTATTTCAAACCATACTTTCTTTTGAACTTATCCACTCTTCCGGTAGTATCTACCAGCTTGGATCTGTTTCCGGTATAAAACGGATGGCACTTGGAGCAAATCTCAACTTTGATATTCTCTTTGGTCGATCCAACCTCGATCTCGGTGCCGCAGGAACATCTGGCTATGGAACGGAAGTATTTGGGATGTATCTTTTCTTTCACTATTTTCACCTCTTTTCAGGTTACCTTTCTTATGGAACCGCGAAAAATATTATATCAAGAAAAAAATAAAAATACAAGCGGGCCCGGCACTCGGAACCGGCATAAATCCGCGGCCTGATATCAGGCCGCGGATCAGGGCTAATTCAAATTCTTTTCCCCCTGCTCCGCACCGGGGGCCTTGACTGGGCCAATCCCCTTTTCGGTGCCGGTTTCCCTGCTTCCCCCTGTGGACCATTATAAACCCTTCAACAAGACCGCCTACAAAATCCTATCAACCCCTGAACCTGTTCCGGGTTTAAATTCCGGGGGCAATGCCCTCATCCGGAAACGTGCGAGACCAAAAAAATGTCCCCCGGTTTTAGCCGGGGGACCGGGCCTAAAGCATTGTTACTCCACCACGGTGGTGAGCTCCGCTACCGGCTTGCGGGGAACATTGGGTACTTCCCCGGCTGCATAACCCAGCACAATCATGCTGACTAGATCCATTTCCGGTGATATGCCAATAATCTCCCTGACTTTATCCTTTTCATACAGACTGAACCACAGGGAGGCCAAACCCAGGCCATGTGCTGCCAGGAGCATGTTCTGGATGGCCGCACAGCAGGAAAAGGCATACCCTTCTCCCCGGTCGGGTAAAAACTGTTCTGCACCCGTATCTTTGGGATTGGCAATAACAGCGATTAAAACCGGGGCATCCATCAGATAATCCAGGGGATACTTGCCCAGCCACTTCCATCCGCTGACCTGGTGCATATAATTCAGGGTTTCTTCACAGGAAAATTTTATGTGTTCTTTGATATTCTGGTTTTGGATCACAATAAAACGCCAGGGTTGTTTGTTCATGACCGATGGAGCCCAACCACCTGCCTCCAAAATCTGCTGAATTTTTTCAGGCTCTACAGGCCTGCTGTCATAGTTCCGGCAGCTTCTTCTCTCTCTTAAAGCTTGAAATAAATCCATTAAAACTCTCCCTCCTCCTATCCATGCACAAAGGCACGGAAAAAACATGATTCCCAAAAAGGTTCTCATGTAATATGTTAAAGGATTTTAATAATTTTGTGCAAACTTTTTATTGTTGCAGTATATTTATTCATGCGGCCTCAATGGTATAAGGTGTCGTTTTTTCTATTATTCAGTTTTTCCCGGATATTTGTATTTAAAGTACGATTGGCCCAGGAGTCCGTCATAGGCTGTAAAAAAGGGGTCCAGGTGTACATCATCATCGATTTTAGAGCGGAACACATGCATTTTGGCATCGAGATTATCCATCATATGCAAAAGCAGGGCTTCGGGGAACTGGGGTATGACCGGGGACCCAAACTCCAGGCTTCCGTGATGGCTCAGGATCATGTGCTTTAGCATCCATTCCAGTTCGGCGGGAAAATCATGTCCCTCCAGGCGCAGGGCCGAGATATTGCCGCTAATCTTTTCCGCCCCCATCATAATATGACCCAGCAGGCGCCCCTGGGGAGTAAATTCCGGGGTAATGTTCATATCATACTCGCACAGTTTTCCGATATCATGCAGCAGGGCACCGGTCAGCAGCAAATCCCGGTTCATATCCGGGTAGAAGGAACCTGACTGCAGGCAAAGCCTGGCCACAGCCACGGTATGCTCCAATAAACCGCCGCCATAATTGTGATGAAATCGTTTTGCTGCCGGTGCCTGGAAAAAGGCTTCCCGCAGCGGGGAAGTAAAGATGCGCTCCAGCAGTATCACCATAAAAGGATCCAGAATCTTCGCCTGCAGGCTTTCAAAATCACGGATTAATTCGTCCAAATCCCGGGGGGGCGACTTAAGATAATGGTACACGTCTTCTTCGGGCAGGTGTTTGATTTTACGGGCCGTAAGCTGCAGACGGTTGGAGAAACGGCCCACATCTCCCAGGCAGCCGATAACCGTGCCCGGCTCCAGTCCTCCCTCTATGCTGCAGTTCTCCCATACCACCGCATCTATGTCCCCTGATGGGTCACCCAGTTTAAGATGAAGTATGCTTTTGCCGTCCCTGGTTTTTCTCTGCACCTTTTCCAGGATTAAAAACTTGCCCCAAACCTGGGTGCCCGGGGTTTTGCTTTTCAGCTCACTGATTTCAAGGGGTCCTTTTTTTTCCAATCTACTTCTCCTTTGCTGCCTTTGACATCGTCCGTACTCTATAAAAAACCCGGGATCAATGATGGTGATCAGGCTTCAACCCGGCCGGCGGGATGGGAATAGGAAGCAATCTGCATCTCTTTACAATGGGTTTTTATCTGCTGAATAAATTCCGGTATCCCCTGCCCCCGCTCCCTGGCGGGAAGGGCGGCAAATAAAACCTCGGGGTCTATGTTTAAATTTCTCAGCTGTAAGGTCTCGATTTTATGAGAGCGGCAAAATGCAATCAAAGCCGCCGTTTCCTCTTCCCGGTCGGTAAAACCCGGGAAAACCAACAAATTAAGCGCCACCTTAACCCCCCTGGCTTTGGCATAGGCGATGGATTCCTCCACGTCCTGCAAACTGTAATTGCGGGGGCGGTGATAGATTTGATAGTGCCTTTCCCGGCATGAGAACATGCTGACCCGCATAGAATCCAGGCCTGCATCACACATGGCTTTGATTCCCGTGGTATATCCGGCATTGGTATTAATATTAATGGTCCCCCTAAGCGTCCGTTTTCTGATTAAATGTATGCCTTCTCCCAGCAAATCTCCGCTAAGGGAAGGTTCCCCCTCACAACCCTGGCCAAAACTGATAATGCCGTCCCGGGCATGATGCAGATGGTGCTCACCGATATCGGCGACTTCCCGGGCTGTGGGCATATAGTCCAGTCTTTTCTGGGTAGATGCCACCTGGCCCTGGTGGTCTTCGGAGATGCAAGCCATGCAGGCGGCATTGCAGGCATTGGTGGTAGGAATCCCGCCTTCCCAGCGGCCATAAAATATGTTCTGGGCTGTAAAGCAATTATACTGCAGGGAACAGCGGGCTAATTGCCTTAGAATTCGGTTACGGGGGTGCTTTTTCAGTAATTTGGCTATATGCCGGGGTAGTTTTTCGGTATTGTAGTACACCGGATGCCATTTATGGTGTTTATCGGTCTGCACAGCTGCCACATAAATGTTGCCCTTTCTGAACCCGATGGCAGCATACCCCAGCAGGGGCATTTGTATGTGGGCCGGCTTCACACAGGCCGGAAAAAGGGTGCGGGTAAAACCCTGGGGCAGAATTGCCCCTACGGCGTAACATGGTTCCCCTGCATTTTCCGGGTCATGCTCAAACCCCGTGACGATGTCTGCGGCCTCATCAAATCCTACCGGGACATGGTGGGGAAGTGCGGCCAAAGACGCTCCCCGGGGTAACAGCATCATTTCCCTTTCCGGGACCACCCATTCATCACCGCTGCGTCCCAGCATAGATAAACCCGGGTGATCTTTCAGCTCTCCCCTAGCATTGGCATACATCATCAGATACATAATATTATCTAACCTCGATCATCATTTCTAATCTTCATCATAACAAATTATTACTGCCGGGTATAACAAAAGCCTCCGGGCAAGAGGCTGTTATTGAAAATGTGAGGACTATCAATACCCCATGGGATGGAAGACGCCTTACATGGTGTTGTTGCGGTAACCCCTTTTGCCGAATACCACCGGTGCCGCCCTTAACAAATCGGCATTGGATTTAGTTTTCTTCAGGGTGTTGATCATCATCTGCATGGTCTCCACCACATTATGCTCGCTGAATTCATTGCGCAAATTCCACATCAGATCCATTTCTTCCCTGCTAAACAACAATTCCTCTTTACGGGTTCCGGAGCGTTTTAAATCAATGGCCGGAAAAATGCGGCGATCAGCCAGTTTGCGGTCCAATACCAGTTCGTTATTGCCGGTGCCTTTAAATTCCTCAAATATGACCTCATCCATTCGGGATCCTGTTTCCACCAGGGCGGTTGCAATGATGGTGAGACTGCCGCCTTCTTCGATGTTGCGGGCAGCCCCGAAAAATCTTTTGGGTTTATGCAGGGAAGTAGGATCAATCCCGCCGGACAGGGTTCTTCCGCTGGTGGGAACAATCAGGTTGTGGGCCCGGGCCAGGCGGGTAATGCTATCCATGAGAATAACCACATCTTTTTTATGTTCGACCAGCCGCTTGGCCCTTTCCAGGACCATATCGGCTACTTTCACATGATTATCAGGGGGTTCATCAAAGGTAGATGCCACCACTTCCGCCTTGGTCGAACGCTGCATATCCGTTACCTCTTCCGGCCTTTCATCCACCAGCAGGATAAACAGTTTTACTTCCGGGTGGTTGACGGTAATTCCCTGGGCAATTTTTTGCATTAATACCGTTTTACCGGCTTTGGGAGGGGCAACAATCAACCCCCGCTGTCCTTTGCCGATGGGTGCCACCAGGTCAATGATGCGGGTGGAAATCTCTTCGGTTTCCGTCTCTAGGACCAGTCTTTCCGTGGGATAAAGAGGCGTGAGGGCATCAAAATGAATCCTTTTTACCGATTCCTCCGGGGGTAAATCGTTAACTGCCTCCACTTTAAGCAAGGCAAAAAAGCGTTCATTGTCTTTGGGCGATCTTACCTGACCCCGGATCAGATCTCCCGTTCTTAACTCAAACTTACGAATTTGCGAAGGTGATACATAGATATCATCCATGCTGGGCACATAGGCAAAAGGTCTTAAAAAACCATACCCGTCCTGCATAATATCTAAAACCCCCTGGGCCGTTAGCAGCTGGTCGGAATGGGTTAAGGCCTTGGTAATTTCAAACACCAGCTCCTTTTTCCTCATGCGGGAATACCCGGTAAGGTTTAAATCCCGGGCAATCTGGTACAGCTCAAGGATGGTCTTGTTATCCAACTCTGAGATATTAATATTCAATTTTGTCATCCTTTCTCATAAATAGACTATATATAACGGGCTTGGGCTCCCGCATATGCCTTGTATGGCACAGGTTTTATATGTAGCCGGCACTAAGCAGCATGTATCGCCGGGCCATTAAGGGCAGACATAAAAATAAAAACAGATAGGCCTGTTTGTTTAGGTTGTTTTTGATCTGACCAGGGATAAGAAAAATATGGGTAGGATAATCATAGAAGACCTTCCCGCGATAGGCTTTATAATCTTTTTTCTACTTGCTTCTCATTATAGTAAATATTTATCCCCTTAGCTAGTCTTTCATTCATTTTAATTCTATGCGGCTGTCTCTAAACAGGGGCTTTTTATCTAACCGATGGGTGGCTTCGATATGACGGATGGTGCCGCTTTTGCTTCTCATAACCAGGGTTTGGGTCAGAGCCCGTCCTTCAATATATTTGACTCCCTGGAGCAAAAACGAATCCGTAATCCCGGTGGCAGCAAATATGACATCATCAGAGGCAACGATCTCATCCAGGGTAAGCAACCGATCCGGTTTAGATAAACCCATTTCCAGGCAGCGCTCAAATTCCTCGTGTCCATCGGGACATAAACGGCCCTGAAAATCTCCATCCATGCATTTCAGGGCGGCAGCAGCAATGACCCCTTCAGGTGCTCCCCCGATCCCCATCAGGATGTCTACTCCCGAATCCTCATATGCTGCCGCCACGGCGGGAGAGATATCGCCGTCGCTGATCAGTTGGATACGGGCTCCGGCAGATCTTACCTGTTCAATGATATCATAATGCCGGGGCCGGTCTAAAATGACCACCGTTAGCTCACGCACAGACTTATGCAAGGCCCGGGCGGCCTGCCTGAGATTTTCTGCCACCGGGGCATCCAGGTGAACTCTGCCTTTACAGGCCGGACCCACAGCAATCTTATCCATATAGATATCCGGAGCATGGAGCAGGGCTCCCCGGGGGGCCACCGCCAAAACGGCAATGGCGCCGTATAACCCCTTGGCCACAATATTGGTGCCTTCAAGGGGATCCACGGCAATATCTACTTCCGGCCGGTTGCTGCAGCCCACTTTTTCACCGATATAGAGCATGGGGGCTTCATCCATTTCCCCTTCCCCGATTACAACGGTGCCGTTAACCGCCACCGTGTCAAACATAACCCGCATAGCGGTCACTGCCGCCTGGTCCGCTCCTACTTTGTCTCCCCGGCCCACCCAACGTGCCGCCACCAGGGCCGCAGCTTCCGTTACCCGGGCAAATTCCAGGGCTAATTCCCGTTCCAAAACCATTTCAACCTTCCCTTTCTTAAAAGACCTGCTTCCAGTCCTGCAAAAATTTCTCCACCCCGGCATCGGTCAGGGGATGTCTGATCATTTGTTTAATGATACTGTAGGGGATGGTGGCAATGTGACTGCCCATCCGGGCTGATTCCAAAACGTGAATGGGGTGGCGGATACTGGCCGCAATCACTTCCGTTTCCAGGCCGTGGAGATCAATTATCTCTATGATTTCTGCCAGTACGGTCAACCCGCTGTTCCCGATATCATCCAGCCGGCCGATGAAAGGGCTGACATATGTAGCCCCGGCCCGGGCCGCCAGCAACGCCTGGTTTGCAGAAAAAATCAGGGTGGCATTGGTTTTAATATTGAGGTCGGCCAGGGTGCGAATGGTCTTTAAGCCCTCTTCCATCAAAGGCACCTTAATGACAATATTGGGATCGATCCGGGCCAGTTCCTTCCCTTCTGCTACCATGTGGTCATGTTCCAGGCTCAGAACTTCTACGCTTACAGGCCCCTTTACCAGGGAACAAATATCCCGCACCACCGTTTTATACTCTTTTTTTTCCCGGGCCAGCAGGGTGGGGTTGGTGGTAACACCGGATAGAAAACCCATACTGTGTATTTCCTCTATTTCTTCAATATTGGCGGTATCAATAAATATGCGCAAAAATAATCCATCCTTTCTTTTTGCAGCTATCGGCTTATGCCCGGCCGGAACTGCCAAAGACCTGTATTTTTTGCCGGATCAGGTCCACCGTCGCTTTGCGGGCTGGGCCCAATATTTTGCGGGGATCAATTTCTCCGGGACTCTTCTCCATGGCTTCTTTCATGGCCCCGACAAACACTTCCCGGATATTGGTATCAATATTTACCTTACATATCCCCAGCCGAATGGCCTGCTGTACCGTCTCATCCGGTACTCCGGAAGAACCGTGCAATACCAGGGGTATTTGCACCATTTTCTTAATGCTCTCCAGTCGTTCAAAATCCAGCCGGGGTTCTCCCTTATACCTGCCATGAGCGGTGCCAATAGCAACGGCCAGACTCCTGATCCCGGTCTGTTCCACAAAATAAAGGGCTTCTTCGGGATTGGTAAACAGGGCTTCTTTCTCACTGACATGGATATCGTCTTCCGTGCCCCCGATTTTGCCTAATTCCGCCTCCACCGATACCTCGATGGGATTGGCGATTTCCATAACTTTTTTGGTCATAGCGATGTTTTCCTCCAAAGGCAGCTTGGAGCCGTCATACATCACCGAGGTGAACCCGTTTCTTATGCACCTGACTACCTGGGCAAAGTCGGTGCCATGATCCAGGTGCAGAGCCACCGGAACCCGGCTGCTCTCGGCGGCCAGCTTCACCATAGCCGAAATAAAGGCCAGGCCGGCATAATTGATTGCCCCCTGGCTGGCCTGCATTATGACTGGTGCCTGCTCTTTTTCCGCGGCTTCGATAATAGCCTGCACGATTTCCATATTGTTCGCGTTAAACGCTCCAACTGCATATTTTTCCCGGTCGGCCTTGGCCAGCAGTTCATCTACGCTTACGAGTGCCATCAAACCACCTCTTCATCTAAATAGTATTCATAGGCCTGTTATTTAGGAAACCTTATTTAAAATGACCTCCTGAACCAGTTCCCTTAACTCCATGATATCAAAAGGCTTGGTGATACATTTTTTCACCCCTGCATTCAGGGCCCGGCTAACAACCTCCATCTCTCCATAGGCCGTCATCATAATAATGGGGATCTGTTCCTGCCGGGATAAAATCACCTGAGAAGCTTCCAGTCCGTTCATATCAGGCATTTTCATGTCCATCAGTATGATTTCCGGGGTCATTTCACTAACCTTGGCCACCGCTTCTTTGCCGTCACAGGCGAGATGGACCTTCCAACCATCGTTTTTAAACAATTCTTCCAGCAGCCTGCGTACACCTTTTTGATCATCCACGATCAATATATGCCCTTTCATAATAAGCTCCTCCCAGAACCTTTTTTACATTAATTTCTACAAATGCAGGTATTATCCTGCCTAAATTTTAAAAATGTCTGCCCCCTGCTTTCCCGGGGTTCGGACAACCCCCTGGCACCAGGGCCCAAACGCCATCAACAATATGCCCATCAGGGTTCCTGTCCCCCGGGCAAAAGTTTTTGCTTTTGCGTATACACCCGGCTGATATTTCTGGGGACCAGCACTTTTCTTACCGGCACCTCAACTTCCTCGCCCACCGCAATGTCCAGGTGCGGCGGCAGCTCCACCAGTGCCATCTGCATAAACACCTTCCCCCGCACCGGGTATTCCCGGCCCCGGATTTTTACCGTGATCGTGAAGCGGTCCGCGTTGAAATAGCGAAGCACGGTCTTGGTCACATGTTTTAGCATATCTACCGGACCCGCAGGTTTATTGACCACATCCAGGGCCAGTCCGTCTTCAAAACCCACAGGTATCACCGCAATACGGGCCGGCTTTTTCAGGCGGTGGGTCCGATTATATCCTAGATAATCCCCCTCTTCCATATTTCTAAGGGAAATAATCCGGGTTTTAAAGATAAAGGGATCTTTTAGTTTTAACCGGGTTTGAAACTTTCCGGCCGGGTGCTGTCCCGACAACAGGGTCCCAACCCGTACGGCATTGAGGTACATCTTGGGATAGTTCAGGACTACTGCACTGTTGGCACAATGCTTACAGGGAATATCAAAGCCCCGGGAGGAAATGGCGGCCGTGATTTCCTCAAATTGCCGGAACTGCTTATGGGTATAGGCAGGATTAAAAGCCGCTTCCGCCATATGGGTATATATGCCTTCAATGTAAATGAAGGCATTCCTGGAGGCCAGGCGGCATATTTCCAAAATTTCGTCCAGGTTTAAACCAAAACGCCCCAGGCCGGTGTCTGTTTTTAGGTGCATGGTTAAAGAATGGCCCGTCTCTGCGGTAATCCGGTCAATCATTTCATATTCCAGAAACGAGGTAACGGTAACAGTAATATGGTTGGCAATTGCCGCAGAGAACTGGTGCGGTGAAATCAAGGGGGTTAAGAGCAAAATGTCGGATTGAATGCCGGCTCTTCTTAACTCCAGGGCTTCTTCCAGAAAACTGACGGCAAAAAATTCCACTCCCTCCCGGGATAAACACCGGGCCACAGGCACAGCACCGTGGCCGTAAGCATCGGCTTTAATGACCGCTATGAGTTTGACCTGCCGCTCCCCCAGCCGGTCCTGAACCTGGTATAAATTGTTTATGACCGCATCCACATCGATTTCGATCCATTTTTCCAAACCCAATGCTTCCATTGCCCGATCACCCTTCTCCCCTGGTTTTAGCCACGCGCCGGCTTATTTTCTGGTATAACGGCAGCCCCCGGGTCCACAGGAGATAAAACAAGGGGGAATAAACCCGGTCCCATTCCCCGATAAATTCCACCAGCTCACCGTCAAAGCCCCGTTTGAATTTGTATAACCCATAGAGGGGATTGCTTTCATCCAAGTCCCCGGATACCCCGCGAAAATCATAGAGGGTACAGTTTCTGCTGCGGGCCCAGCGGATCATTTCCCACTGCAGCAGGTAGTTGGGCATGAGGTTGCGGAAGCGGTTGCTGGATGCACCATACAGATACCATACCTTGTCCCCGGTGATCATGGCCAGAGTTCCGGCAATGACTTCTCCCTCATGTTCCGCCAAAAAGAGGCGGGCCCAATCCTTTGCGATCATTTCATCAAAGATCCGTTCAAAATAATCGTAGCTTCTAATTAAAAAGCGGTCCCTTTCAGCGGTCTCCACCAGGACCGTATAAAAAACCCTGAGGTCCCCCTTGTTTTGAGCACTGCGGACCGTTACCCCTTTGCGTCCGGCCAGCCTGATATTATACCGGGTTTTGCCGTGCATATTCTGCAGCAGCTCTTCCTCAGAAGGTCTGATGTCCAGGCGGAATACAAAGTTGGGCTGTACCCCTTCAAAGTTTAACCCGGTTTCATTTTTCCTGAACCCGTTGGAGCACAGTATTTGGGCAAAGGTTTCATGGGTCCGGGCAATATCGGGATCAATTTTCAGGAAAATAGCCCCCTGCTCCCGGGCTAAAGCCTCAACCCCGGTAAAGATACTGCGGCAGTAAGGCTCGTTCTCCGGGTCCACTACCGGCCCCCGGGGTGAATAAAATATACACTTGTGTATTAGAGGCAGGGGCAGCCGCCGCTTCAAAATCAGCATTGTTGCCCGGATAACCCCGTCTTCTTCCAGAACCAGGCAGAACGGCTCCCAGCCGGTAAAGGCCTTTACCTGACCCCATTCCCAGGTTTGTGAAAAATGACCTTTCTCATGGCAGTTAACAAACCGGTTATAAAGATCTTTCTCTTTTTCTCCAATGACCCTCGTTGTTAGCATTCAATTTCCCTCTGCCGGTTTTCCCGTGCTGATAGACACGCCGATACCAGGCCCTTAAACAGGGGATGGGGCCGGTTGGGACGAGATTTATACTCGGGATGAAACTGGCAGCCAACAAACCAGGGATGGTCGCTGATTTCTATGATTTCCACCAGGTCCAGATCCGGATAAATCCCGCTGATGGTCAGACCTCCCCCGGCCAGTATATCCCGGTAAAGATTATTATATTCATAGCGATGGCGGTGGCGTTCATAAATCAAATCCGTCCCATATGCATCACGGGTCCTGGTTCCCGGCAGGATCCGGCAGGAATAGGCCCCCAGGCGCATAGTCCCACCCTTGGCCTCTACCTTGAGCTGGTCTTCCATGATATGGATGACAGGGTGGGGCGTGTCCGGATCGAATTCCTCGCTGTTGGCTCCGGCCAGACCGCACACATGTCGGGAAAATTCGATCACGGCGCACTGCATCCCCAGGCAAATTCCCAGGAAGGGTATCCGGTTCTCCCGGGCATAGCGGGCAGTGGCAATTTTTCCCTCGATACCCCTTTCACCAAAGCCTCCCGGAATCAAGATCCCGTCCACATCCGCCAGCAGGGTATGCGGGTCTTGCTGTTCCAAAGCTTCCGCGATAATCCATTTAACCTGTATATCGCTGCGATAATCAAACCCGGCATGTTTCAGGGCTTCAACAATGCTTAGATAGGCATCGGGCAGTTCCACATATTTGCCTACCAGTCCGATGGTGACGGTTTTATCGATGCGGTTGATTTTTCGCACAATGCCTTCCCATTCCTCCAGGTTGCCGTCCCCGCACCTGAGATCCAGGCGTTTAATCACTTCCCGGTCCAATCCCTGCCGGGAAAGCATCACCGGCACTTCGTAAATGGATTTTACATCCTGCAGTTCGATTACCGCATCCCGCTCCACGTCACAGAACAACGCCAGCTTGGCTTTCATTTCCTCCGAAATCTGATGCTCGGTCCTACATACCAGGATGTCAGGCTGGATACCAATGCTTCTGAGCTCTTTTACGCTGTGCTGGCTGGGTTTAGTCTTTAATTCCCCCGCGGCCCTGATATAAGGTACCAGGGTTACGTGTATGTAGAGGACCCGGCCCCGACCAAGGTCGCTCTTAAGCTGCCGGATGGCTTCCAAAAAAGGCAGGGACTCGATATCACCCACTGTACCACCGATTTCACTGATGATGACATCCGGGCGTTCCTGCTCCTCAATTTGCCTGACCCGGTACTTGATCTCATTGGTGATATGGGGGATCACCTGTACCGTCTGGCCCAGGTAATCTCCCCTGCGCTCCTTATCAATGACCGTCTGGTATATTTTACCTGTAGTCACATTGGCCAGGCGGCTTAAATTTTCATCCAGAAATCTTTCATAATGACCCACATCCAGGTCCGTTTCGCCACCGTCTTCGGTGACATATACTTCCCCGTGTTGATAAGGGCTCATGGTCCCGGGGTCTACATTGATATAGGGATCAAATTTTTGCAGGGATACCTTTAGCCCCCGGTTCTTAAGCAGGCTCCCCAGGGATGCTGCCGTAATCCCTTTCCCCAGGGAAGAAACCACGCCCCCGGTAACAAAAATATACTTGGTCACTTTGCAGTTCCCTCTCTTTCTTTCGCATGAAACATGAGTCCGGTTTACGCTAAATAATCAAGAACCACTACTTTTATTCCTTCTACAAGCTCCGATGGGCCGATCTCCAAAACCCCTTTGTGGATGACCTGATCAAACTGGGCCGTAAAAGCCTCCACCGAGCCCAGTTCAAAACAGAGGTGTTCGGTGTTAAAGTGCATGGGAATGACAATTTTGGGGTTGAGCTGCCCCACGATTTCCAGGGCCTCCCGGGCATCCACGGTAAATTTTCCCCCGACCGGAACCAAAAGGATATCCACGCTGCCGACGGCTTCCACCTGCTCCGGAGTCAGAACATGGCCCAGGTCACCCAGGTGAACCAGGTGCAACCCTTCACTCTCTATTTTATATATAATGTTGGGTCCCCTCTCCCGTCCTCCCGTTTTATCATGGTAGGAGGCGGTCCCGCTGATTTTAATCCCGTTGACGGTGAAATGTCCCGTATCATTTATCACCCGGGGTGTTCCCTTCACTGCATCCACCGCATTGTGATCCCAGTGACTGTGACTGGTGGTGACAATATCCGCCTCCAGGTCTTGTACCGGATAGCCCAATTCTGCATTAAAGGGATCACATACCAGTCTCCTGCCGCCCGTTTCAATATAAAAAGCAGCATGTCCCAGCCACTTAACCAGCATCTTTATTCCCCCTTGCGAATTTTATTGGCATCATAATACCAAAATCCTGATCCCTTGTATACCAGGCGGTTGTCCAGGTTTAGCCGGGTGTAAATGGAAGTCAACTCTGTCGTTTCCTTTTTTTTATCCATCTTGCTGGCCACGGCTTCTATCAAATCATAAAAATACATGGCTTCCTGCTTTTCCGATAATATTTGCACTGCCCAATCGGCCTCACTTTTTTTTCTAAGCAACATCTTTATCCCTCCTACATTTGCTGGGGTGCGCTGACCCCGAGAACCCCAAGGGCATTTTTCAGGGTAATGCCCGCGGCAGCCATTAAT
>PWPP01000055.1 GCA_003558625.1 Syntrophomonas sp. | reverse complement strand
CCTGCAGGCCGACGTTTTCCTGGGTTGCCCGGAAAAGGGGGAAAACGGCAGCCTTTATAACACGGTATTCTACATCAACCGCCAGGGCCGGCTGGCCGGAAAACAGAGGAAAGTCACCGTCACCGATCGGTGGTCCAGTTCCGGGGATATGGTAGCCCCCATCACCGTCGACCAGGTAAAAGTCGGAGTTTTAATCTGCTCCGATTCATACCCGCCCCAGCATGCGGCTGCTCTGTCCGCCCAGAAGGCCTCCCTGCTGCTGGCCCCCTCCTCCTGGGGCCCCGGGTTTCACGGCCCGGAGGGGGAATGGGAACAGCGCTCCCGTGAGACCAGACTGCCCCTGTTTGTCTGCAACCGTACCGGAGAGGAGGAAACATTAAACTACTGGGGAGCGGAAAGCCTGGTGATCAAAGACGGCAACCGGCTGCTCAGCCACCAGTCGGAACAGTCTGCCCTGTTGGCCTTCCAATGGGACCTGGAGGCCATGGATCTCATTTCCCCCGGTTTTAAAATAACCTGGATCCGATAGGTGGGCTTTGCCCTGCAGGCTGCTGCGCCTCTTCCATATCAAAGGGTCAGAGAGCATCATCCCCCTGACCCTTTTACGGCACTGGTTCCCGATTACTTGATGCTCCCTACCGGCAGTCGTTCATCCCAGCCGCCCGTGCAGCCGGCTGCGCTCCTTCCGGTAAGTGACCTGCCGGCACCAGGCAGCCCGTTCTAATAATAGACATAAACATCATTGCTTTTGGATTTTACCTTTTCAAAACTCTCGATTTTGTAGCCGTCAATCCCATTGGAGGCGCCGTAACTGTCACGGAAGATGAAATAGCCGCCGCCATCATAACCGCTATCATACTGGTAGCCGACGATGGGCATAGAATGATTACGGCCCAGGGCTACAGGGATGCCCCGGTTCAGCATCTGCAGGATGCGGATAAATTCCTGGTCAGAGAGGGTGGAATCGCGCTCAAACGGTTTGATAAATTCCCCGGTCAGCTTGCGCCCTCCCTGCAGCATATATTTCCCCGCATTGATCATGTCCTTGGTCAGCTTTTTTTCCGCTTCATCATAATCATACTTCCAGTCCTTGTCATACTTCCACACGCTTTCTTTAATAATCCCGTACTGGTTGTAGCCCTTTTCGATAGAGGAAAAATAATCGCCGTCATCATCATTGCCGGCCTCTTTATTGGTTACATGATTCAGGTATTCCACCGACAGATCCTTGAATTTACTGCCATATTTCCCGCTATAGGCATATTCCAAGAGAAAGGTCATGGACTGGACCGAACAGGTATCGCGGTGATTGCCCTGGTGCCTGACGACGATATCTCTGCGCTTGATCTCCCCCCGCAGGTCCATGCCGTCATAGGTGTTGCGGTAATCGTTGATACCACCTTTTTGAAATGACTGCGTGATGCCGGAGAGCAGGGGTCCGGCGATCTTCTGTGGGTCGGATGTGGGGTATCCCAGCTCACCCACCTCATTGTTCTTCTTGTTCCCCATCCATTTCAGGTAAATCTTGCCGGTGACATAATAGGTGCCATGAACGGGATGATAGTAAATCCGGCCTCCCTGGAAAGCAGAATACCTGCCCACCCCGTCAGCCATGGTCATTTCATCGCTGAGTGGATATCCCAGGTCACCTTTTTCCCAGCCCATGGAAGCCCATTTCTCGCGGATCAATCCATGCACTTCATAGGCCCCGATGTCCGGGTGCCAGTAAATGGAACCCCCTTCAAAGTGATTGTAGCGTCCGATCTGGTCCGGGGTGGTCAATTCGTCGGTAGTGGGGAAACCCAGTATCCCCTCGGGGCCCTTTTTCTCCTTCCACTTGTTAAAGATCGAACCCTTCACGATATGGGCCCGGCCCACATCTTTGCCGTAGTAGATCAATCCGGCCTGGCAGTCCAGGAACATCCCCCCGGGTAAGGCGCTGATATCGCCTTTGGCATTGCCCAGCCAGGGATTGGCCTCATGTTTCTCGCGAATGGCTTTTTCCATCGCAATCCTGCCAGGATCGATACCGATGCTTATGGAAGGTTTGACGTTGACATCCTGCACGATGCTCTTATCGACGGTGATCTCACCGGTCACTTCTTTCCCATCCGGCTTTGTCCAGGTCCCCGTCCCCTGCATCTTCCCGTCAACAAAGGCCCCGGTATACATAGATCCATCCGGCAGGGTCAAAATTCCCTGGCCATGCGGTTTATTGTCAACCACTTCCCCGCTATATTTTCCCTGCTCCCAGGGCAGGTTGGAAACGATATCAGCTTGCGGCTCCGCTTCTTTTTTTGCGGCAGAAGCGATGGTAACGGTCCGGGTCACCCCGTCCCAGTCCACCAGGGCTCCCAGGTTCTCACTGACAAAGCGCAGCGGGACCAGGGTACGCCCTTGCATAATCTTGGCGGGAACATCCAATGCAACCGGAACACCGTTGCGGTATGCCAGCTGCTGTCCGATCTGCAGTTTGATCTCCAGTCCCTCCCTGGTAGCGGTTATGGTCTTGCTCTCCGCCTCCCAGCTCACCAGGGCTCCCAGTCCTTCAAAAATAGCCCTGAGCGGCACCAGTGTCCGCCCCTCCTCAATAACCGGGGGAACCTCAAATTCCATCTGGGTGCCATCTAAAATGACCACCGGGGCAGCAGCCACAGCAGGACTGGCCACCAAAGCCAAACCCAGCAACAGGGCCAGGGTTATGCCCAGTATTTTACGCTGCATCTCCACACCTCCTCTTTCAAAAATAATATGCTCTCTGGTTTGCCTGGTATCTGTTTTTTGCCTGACCATTTATAAAAACGGAAAAATCCGTTGACACGGGTTCCTAATAGCGGCGGAGGCGTCTATCTCGTTCCCGCAGCTGGAAATATTTATTACTGATTAGATTATAGGGCGGAATCAGGCATCTGTATAGATGGCAAAAAAACCATCCGGGCCCGGTGGGGGGAAGGGCAGATAACATCTCCCATGCAAAAGAGCCAGCTTTTTTCTGCTGACTCTTTCACTGGGGAGTTTTACTGTTCAACCAGTATTCCTCCTTTGGTTTTTTACCCTGCAGTCTTTTGACTCTTACTAGTTTTGGTTCCAGTCCTTCTTTATAGTCTGCCTATAAAGATTGCTGTTGTGTTGACCTTTTTGCCCTTTACCTGTTTTTGTTCCTTCACCTTTTACCTTTACCTGATTTTAAACTTTTTTTGGTTTTTAGTAAATTTACCTTGACCTAATTTTGGGCTTTTTTTTTTGGTCTCTGGTAAATTTGCTTTGACCTAATTCTGGGCTTTTTTTTTTGATCTCTGGTAAATTTAGCTTTACCTGGTTTTGGGCTTTTTTTTTTGGTTTTGCTAAATTTACCTTTCCATGAATGTGAATTTTTAGGTTTGGTAAAGGGTGTTGGAAAAAAACCGGATCTTAAGGCCTCTGGTCATTGCACTTTCACTAGCTTCAGGGTACTTTTTCCAGTACTCTAAGTTGTTAAACTTATTTCCTGTTATCCATATGTTAAATTAATGTAAATTTTTTGTCAATATATTTATTTAATATTTTACAATTGTGCATGTTTTCTTTTTCTCATGGAATGTAAAAAACCTTCCCGGTTGTAATTGACGGGACTTCCGGGAGAAACATATAATAAGAATAATGGTGCTAACAAATCTTACCAGTACCAGGACAGTAAGCTCAGGATATACCCACCAATAACAAATCCCGGGAGTGGTTACCCGGTCAAAATTTTTAGCCGGAAACCGGCGGAGAGGGGGGAAAAATATGAGAAACCTATTTCTTCTGTTGGCATTGCTGCTGGTCTTGGTGATTGCCGTGTTTGCCTGGATCAATAATGAAGTGGTTACGGTAAACTATCTTTTCGGCCAGCTTAGCACCACCCTGTTTACACTGATCGTCGGATCTGCCCTGGCCGGTGCCCTGGTAATGGGCTTTCTGATCATCTTCCGCAGCATCCAGACCTATATGAAATCCCAACCCGAACGCAACCTGAGAAAAGAGATGCAAAAACGGGTAAAAACCCTGGAGGAAGAGAAGGAACATCAGCAAGAGGAGATGAAAAAACTGCAGAAAGAACGGGATGAAGCAGTAGCATCCGCCATGGCCACTTTAGAGTACGAGAAAGACAAACTGGAAGAAGAACTGAAAAGACAGCAGCAAGAACGCGAAGAAGCTTCCACCCAGGCCCTGGCCAAATTAGAGGACGAAAAGAAACGGCTGGAGGAGGAATTGAGAAAACAAGCAAAGGAACAGACAAGCAGCCAGTAAACTGGTGTAATCCGTGGTCAGGCTTTACACTTCACCAGATGGTGTAAGCCTTCACACCCCGCCAAGTTTACCGGTCTTGTAAACAAGCCCTACCCCATCAACCCCAGCAGAAAAAAGCCGGGAAGAACATTCCCGGCTGTCGCTGTTTCTTTGGTGTAATTTGAAGTCAGGCCTTCAACTTCACCAAAATAACCCAGTCAGAAGAGGTAGTTCGATCGGCTGTCTTATGGCGGCCTAGAGGGCTGATCGAAAATGAATTCAATGCAAGAACCGTCTTTGATCTACTTTTTCCCTATAATTGCCTTTCCCGGCGCAGGTCGTCAATGGCCGCTTTGATCCTTGCTCTTTCTACCGGTAATGAACCTTCTCTCAGCTCTTCAAAAAGGGCTTTAAAAAGGCAATAAAGCATGAGGAACATGATGATCATAAAGGGAAAACCGCCGACAATCGATGCGGTTTGCAAGGCCCCCAATCCTCCTGCCATGATCAATACGGCAGCGAAGGCTCCCTCCAGTGCTCCCCAGGTAACGCGCAATGCCCAGGGTGGATTGGGATTACCCCGAGAAGTGAGCATGCCAATAACGTAGGTACCCGAGTCAGAAGAGGTAATAAAGAAAACGGCCACAGATACCATGGCTATGGCCACCAAAACACTGCCCAGGGGAAACTGGCTGAGCAAGGCAAAAAATCCCAGGGCTTCGTCAGCGGCCACAATTTCTGCCAAACCGCCGCCCCCGAAATGCTCCATATACAAGGCGGCACCGCCGAAGACACTAAACCAGACCATACTGATGATGGTGGGGATTACCATAACCCCGATGGCAAAACTGCGGATGGTCCTGCCCCGCGATACCCGGGCAATAAAGGATCCCACAAATGGGGCCCAGGCAATCCACCAGGCCCAGTAAAAAATGGTCCAGGATTGATACCATCCCGGTGTGCCGGCCCCGGCAGCATCTATGGCAAACGACATGCCGATCAGGTTTTGCAGATAACCCCCCAGGGAGTGGGTAAAAAGGTTCAGGATAAAAAGCGTGGGCCCAAGGACAAACACCAGGAGCATTAAGAGGGCGGCCACGATAATATTGGTCTGGCTCAACCATTTAATCCCCCGGTCAATCCCGGTAGTAGTAGATATAATTGCTAATATGCTGACCACCACGATGATGGTTAACCATAAAACCGGGTTGTTGGGCATGCCAAAGAGGGTTTCCAATCCTCCCCCGATTTGCATGACCCCCATACCCAGAGAAGTGGCTATGCCAAAAAGAGTCGCCAGGACGGCAATAATGTTTACAGCATGCCCCCATCCACCCTCAATCCCGCGGCGTCCCAGTATGGGGTATAGGGTCGAGCTTAAAAGCATGGGCAGCCCCTTGCGGTAAGAAAAATAGGCCAGTGACCCGGCCACCACGGCATAAATCGCCCAGGAATGCAAACCCCAGTGGAAGAAAGAATAGCGCATGGCTTTATGTAACGCCGCCGCTGTATCCGCTTCACCGGCAGCAGGCCACATATAATGCCAGATAGGCTCGGAAACTCCCCAGAACAAGAGCCCGATCCCCATGCCGGCACTAAATAGCATAGCCAGCCAGGCTTTATTGGAATAGGCCGGTTCCTCATCATCTTCTCCCAGCTTGATCTCACCTAAGGGACTCAAAATCAAATATACGATCATAATCAAAAACACACTGCCCCCCAGGATAAAAGTCCAACCCAGGTAGCCCACCATCCAGTCAAAGGTGTTGGCGACAAAAATTTCAAAAGGCTCCCGGAATATAATGCCAATGGCCACAAAAACCACCGCAATGGACAGGGAAACTTTAAAAGGAATGGTCCGGGCCGCCTCTCTAAATGTACTCAGTCCTTTTTTTTCATCATCCTGCATATCCTTCCCCCCTTAGTATTTGTTGATCCCAGACCTTAATGAAAAATAATGGCCGATCCGGGCAACCATTTTACCGGCTGCCCGAGCGGCTTACCTTCTCTATCTATCCAGAACAGAGATAAGCCCATGGTAAAAACGGTAAATAGCAAAGGAAGATCTCACCAATATTGGGAATGTGATAGTATAATTGTATACCATATTGTTCCAGCCTCCAACCTTGTGCAATGCAGATCAGCCCGGCTATAAAAACCTGTTTTCACCTTACGCCATAATGAAAGCTATTTAGAGCCATATGCGGTTAATTTATTGTGAAAACGGTGTTTATGGTAAAATTTCAGCAGAATTCTCACGATAGCCCCGGTGATGAAAAAGGTTCCGCTTATTAGAAGGAGAAAAAACCGGCTTCCAGAAGAAGTCACAAGATCCTGAAAAAGGAGTGATCAGAATGAAAATCCTGGTTTGTGTCGATGGTTCGGAACACAGCAGCAAAGCAATGCAGAAAGCCCTGGTCCTGGCTGAAAACAGCCGGGTAGAAGAAATAACCCTGCTCCATGTTTATGCCGGCTTTATCAAAGGAGCCACCTTCGATGATGCCCTGGATCTGGAACAGGGAAGAAAACTGGAATTGCAGATGGAAAAACGGGGAGCCGCGATCCTGGAGCAGGCTGCCCGCGCCTTTGCCGGCCATGATTTCAAGGTAGACACCATTTTAAAACAGGGACATGACTCACATACCATTGTCCAGGTGGCAGCTGAAGGCAACTTTGATCTGATTGTGATCGGCAGCCGGGGCATAGGCGGGGTAAAAAAGCTCTTTCTGGGCAGCACCAGTAACGCGGTGGTGCAGGAAGCACGCACCAATGTGCTGGTGGTGAAATAAAAGGAAACAGCCGGAACTTCATCCCCCAGACCATCTAACCTGTAATTGCATAGTAGCCCCCACGGTATCAAGCAAGCAAAAGGAGTGGATGATCCATGAAAATTCTTATTGCTGTCGATGGTTCAGAGCATAGTATAAAAGCCCTGAAAGAAGTATTACGCCTTACCGGCGGAGGGAAAATTGAAGAAATCACCCTGCTCCATGTCTTCGAGGGATTATTAACCGGCCCCATTTTCAATAGTGACCTGGATGAAGAACAGGCCCGGAACCTGGATAATCAGCTGCAAAAACGGGGGGCCGCCATCCTGGAGCAATCCGCCGGCATTTTTTCCGATCAGGATTATACGGTGAACACGGTGGTAAAACAGGGCCCCATCGCCCAGACCATCGTCCAATACGCAGCCGAAGGCAACTACGATTTCATCGTGGTCGGCAGCCGCGGGCTTAGCGGCGCCAAAAAACTGTTCCTGGGCAGCGTCAGCAATGCCATAGTACAAGAGGCCCACACCGACGTGCTGGTGGTGAAATAAGGGGATCCAGCCAAACCGACCCTGTGTTTCCTGCAGGCTTGAAGGATGCAATCGGATAAAAAAACTAACCAGGGACCATCTTGGCCCCTGGTTAGTTAGGTTTCGATGCAACGAGGCTTTTACCCACGAACGATTTTCTTAGGGGATCCAGCTATCGACTAAATCCTGGTTTTCTGCGATCCACTGCCTGGCCGCTTCCATTTCCTGGCCTGAACCGGCTTCCTCAAAGATACCTATCAGCGTGGCATATTGCTCATCGTTCAATTTAATATTGCTCAGGAATTGTGCTACCTCGGGATATTCTTCCGCAAAATCATCCCTAACCACTACATAAACCAACTCCACCTCGCCTAAAACTTTTTTGGGATCATCCAGGTACTTCAGATCCCACCGGCCAAATTTCCAGTGGGGAGACCAGCCGGTAACGACCACCCATTCATTATTATTGATCCCAGCTTCTAATCTGGATATCATGGCCGGCTCACT
>PWPP01000041.1 GCA_003558625.1 Syntrophomonas sp. | reverse complement strand
TATGGTATCACCAATTTCCAGGATATTTGCCTCCAGAAAGGCCTGGTCCAGCAGGATGCTGCGGGAACCTTTGGCCGGTTCCATTCCATCGAGGATCATGACATCATTTAAGCGGAAGGTTTGTTCCGGCCGGATTGAAACCAAACGCAAAAAAACATTATCCTCGCGTTCACGGAAAAGAACACGGACATCTTCAATGAGACGGCCTTCCAAATGCTCTACTCCATCTATAGCGGCTAACCGGTCAACCTGGGTCTGCGGGATTCCACGCAACTGGACGAAGCCGTCGGCAAAATGGTAATCATTGTAAAAATTATCCTTGGCGTTATTAAGCTCATCAAATAATACGGCCATGGAAGTGTAGAGCATCAAGCCAATGGCTATAACGCTGACACAGGCCATATAAGCGGCTTTGTTCTCTTTCAGGTCGCGCCACATTTTTCTCCAAAGCATGTCCGATCACCTCGTGGATGTTTCCCCGGTTCTTGGCCAGGAGAGTACGCAATTATGCAACTTAAACTTATAATAGCATAGCAGGCTCGAAAATCCTCTTTTCAATTCTATATAATAAATATGATTAAAACCCCGGGCTTTTATACGTGCATGTAACCCAGATATAGCCAGCCAACCATAAGCATTGTGCAGCAGGGACATCATGATAATGCTCTACAATGGTGGCTATTGCCGGCAGGAAAATATGTTTTGGGGAGAAAATCGTCTATAATAGGGAAAGATATGCTGGCGATTAATAAGAATTAAGGAGGAACAGGTTTGAAGAAAGCGATTATTGACACCGAAAAAGGCAAGATGACGGTGGAATTATTTGAAGCAGATGCCCCGAATACCGTAGCCAACTTCGAAAAACTCATTAAGCAGGGGTTCTACAATGGTTTATCCTTCCACCGGGTAATTCCCAACTTTGTCATCCAGGGAGGATGCCCTGATGGAACCGGTGCCGGGGGACCTGGTTATAAAATTAAGTGTGAAGTCAAGAATAATCCCAATAAACACCTGCGGGGCAGCCTGTCTATGGCTCATGCCGGCAGAGATACCGGGGGAAGCCAGTTTTTCATCTGTCACAGCCCCCAGCCCCATCTGGATGGCAACCACACCGTTTTTGGCCGGGTGATCGAAGGGATTGAAGTTGTCGATGCAATTCGTCCGGGAGATAAAATGCTGAAAGTGGAAATTGAAGAAGCTTAAACGGTACAGGATTTATGGGATAGGTGGAAACATAAATCCTTCCGGTTTAGATAAATAATCTTAAACAGGATAATAACGGGTCAGGGGGCTGGCTGGTCTCCGCCTGACCTGATTTTGCCTCAGGGACCCGGCTTTTTATCCCGGGAGGCGTTGGGGCCGAACCGGCACCGGCAATTGCCGGGGTGATTCCAACCATTACAGCCATATGATGCGGCAAAACGATCTTGATCCCGATGTATGCGTTGGTTAAATTCTGCCCGGCTGATTTCATTGCCGGCGAACAACAAAATATCAGCGATGATGTTATCAGCCGTCCGGTTATCTTTAGTCCCCCCGAAGAAATGATACTCATAGGTGGAGTGGGGGGCAACAATCATGCCGCTATTAAATATGGCGTTTAAATCCCTCAGTTTAGAACGGGAAAGCTTTTTATCCCGTGGAGCCATGCAGGAGGCAATGATGACCGCTGATAACCGGGGTGGGTTCTTAACGGCAAAATGCTTCCATATATCTGACCAGTCAACTTTTTTATTGGCATGGCCATATACAAAATAATCTTCATTGGCATGGGAGTTAAAAACCAGAATATCCCCATCTTTAAGCATCCTTAACCCTTTGGTTATTTGTTCTTCCATCACCCCGGGCGAAGCATTTTTTATCACCATATGGGTATGAGCATGTTTCAGGGGAGCCGGGGCCAGCAGGGTACTCCATTTTTTTGCCGATTTTGAAGCAATGGTTACGGCCACCACTTTGCCCTGGAATGTAGTCATTTTACCCTCCCATCAGATAACCGCTTTTCATCATCGTTTAAACCTTATACCGGATAGACTGCCTGTATAATCACGGGGTATGATTAACCGGGGGTGATTTCACCATAGGCTGCCACTTTTTCCAGGTATCGTCCGATATTAAATTTGGACTTGCTCCCGCCATAACTCATATAGCGTATCTTGCCAAATATATGCCGTTCCGACCAGGCCCGGTCATGAACACCGCCTATACTCCAGGCAATACCGGCATACCCGTTGGGATCGCGCCCGTCCAGGGAATATTTATCATTAAGATATATGGCTATTTGCATGGCTGTATCCGGGGTATCAGTCCATTCCAGGATTTTCTTGGCCCAGTACATGCGCATATAACCGTGCATTTTTCCGCCCAATACCATTTCCCTTTGGGCCGCATTCCACAGGGGATCGTGGGTCTGGGCTTTTTCGAACAATTCGGGGGGATAGACATATTCCCGGGTATCGGTGCTGTGTTTTTGCAGGCTTTCCTGAGCCCAGGCGGGAAAACCGGAGAAACGATCGTAATGTTCATTATAGAAACAATAGTTGTCGGCCAGCTCTCTTCGTACCACCAGCTCTTCCAAAAAGGAATCGGTATTAACCCCTGTTTGCCGGGCTAAATGTATTTCGTATGCCAGGCGCTGGGGGCTGAGATGTCCGAAATGGAGATAAGGAGACAGGTTGGATTGCCCGTCCAAAGTGGGATTATTGCGCTGCTGGTCATAAGAGGGCAGTTTATCCCTGATAAAACGTTGCATTTGTTCCCGGGCAGCCGTTTCTCCGGGAGAAAAGCGGGTAATTTCAGCTACACCTTGGTCTATGTGAAGGGACTGCCAGGCGTTATCCCAATCGGTTGGCCCCGGAAAAGTACGTGTCCGGTGAGGATGGGGGATGGCCTGCGGGAATTCGGTCAAGAAATCAGGCAGCAGCTTTTTGATCTTGGGCCGCAAGGTATAAGCAGCGTATTCCTGTTTGGGAGAAGCCGTCCAACAGGGGACGATATTATGGGCATCTACTTCATAAAAGGCCGTTCTAACATTTGCGGCCACTTGAGCTTTCCATTGCCGGCTGATACGTAAAGGGGAAAAATCACTTACCAGGGCCCCGGCCTTTTTTTTGTGGCAGAAACGGGTGATTTGCTCCGGGGGCTCCCCCAATAGAAGAAAAAACCCAATATTTAGCTCCCGTAAGCGGGATTCAAGTTCCATTAACCCCTGGAGCATAAACCCGTATTGGCGCCGGGTGGCTCCCAAAAATTCGGGGACCAGGCAGAACACTACCGCCAGGGGTTGTTTTAGCTCCAGAGCCAGCTCCTGGGCATACAGCAGGGCCCAGTTATCATGCAGGCGTTGGTCCCGGCTCATCCAGTAGACCACCAGTCCCGCAGCTTGAGGCTCTTCATTCAATCGCCGCAGCCGACGGTGATCTATGCTGTTTCCCCCTGCTTCCAACGCTACCATCCCTGGGTACCGGGTCCACCCTTGAAAGGGCCTTTAACCCAGGAAGTGACCCATCCCCCATAGAACGTTCCCTCCTGGGGATCCACCCTTTCCCCGTTTACAAAACAGCCATCCATTTTGGCTGCATAGAAGGACAGGTGCCCCTGGATCGACTTATAAACACGTAAGGGGTGCTCGTAACTCCAGGCCACATCATCGGTTTTTTTTCCTTTAAAATCCATACCCCAGTAACTGGCCTCGCCTTTAAACTCACACCGGGTTTTGCGAGAGGTAGGATAGAACATCTCCATGAGAATATCGCTTTTGGGGATGTAATAGGTGGGAGGGTGGCTGGTTTCCAATACCCTCAGGGTGGCGGTGCTGCTTGCCACCACCAGGCCCCCCTGTACAATCTCTACCAGGCCTTTAAAAGGTTCCACTCTGGGGGGGCGGGGATAATCCCACACTGATTCGAGAACAGGCTTATCCATGATTCATCACCATCCTTTATCACGAGGATCATTTAGCCAAGGGAAAAACCGAGGGGCCTTTCACGGAAAATGGCAGGAGAGGGAACAATAAAAAAATCCCTATACTATATACTATAAATGATTTGTGTGATCAGGTAAAAAAGATTTGATCTGATGTGGGACCATAATTTTTTAGATTTATCCGGTGGGATAGAAGTACAACAGAAAAATCAGGGGAGGTTCTCAAGTACATGCAGGAATACCTCCACAATATGCGGGTCAAAATAGGTGCCGGCACACCGTTTCAGTTCCGCAACGGCTTCCCCGGAATTTTTGGCCTGGTTATAGGGCCTGGGCTGGGTCATAGTATCAAAAGCATCAACAACAGCTAAAATCCGGCACTCCACCGGAATAGCAGTACCCTTAAGCCCCAGGGGGTATCCACTGCCATCCCATCGCTCATGATGTTTGAGGATAAGATCGGCAATGCCTGCCAGATCGGGGGAAGCCATGGCCATACGGTGACCTTTTTCGGGATGCTGTTGCATCAGGGTCCATTCTTCTTCAGTTAAAGGGCCGTTTTTAAATAAGATGCTATCAGATATTTCTGCCTTACCCAGGTCATGCACCTGGGCCAGAAGAGCCATATTATTAAGCTGCTGTGCATTCAACCCCAGCTCCCTGCTTATCGCCATACAATAATACGCAAGTCTTTCGGCATGGCCGCCGGTTACATGGTCCTTTTCGGATAAGGTGGCCAACAGCGATTTTATAATCTTACTCCTGTTACCGGTTTCATGATGCATTTTATAGCGGTACATACAGTCATCAGCCTTTTTATAAACCTCCTCCAGGGAAACAGTTGCATTAAGGGCGGTGGCAGCTCCCAAAGAAATGCTTAAATGGAGTTCCTGGTCCTGCCGGTTATACCGCTTTACCGTTGAATGAATCCGGTTAATAATGTCCTGGCTTGCCGCTTCCCCGGTACCGGGGAGAATGATGGCAAACTCATCCCCGCCAATCCGGGCCAGGATATCTGAGCCGCGTATAGACTGGCGCAAAACATCAGCCCCTAATTTAAGGATTGCATCGCCCATATAGTGGCCCAGGGTATCATTGATCATCTTCAGGCCATCCAGGTCGGCAGATATGATGGTTATGGGGTAATGATGACTTTTTTGCAAGCGCTTTATTTCTGTCTCAAAAAAAGCGCGGTTGTAGAGCCCGGTTAATGGATCGTGGAAACTTAGATATGTTAGTTTCTTTGCATTTTCTATGCGGTCGGTGATATCGCGAATCGACTCAATAGCTCCGATGATATTGCCATTTAGATCCACCAGCTTAGACGCTGTTCCCCATAAATAGGCCCCCTTACCCTTATAGGTTTTGGGGACGTTAACCTCTCCCGACAAGCGGTTTTCTTCCCGGGTAATACAGTCATATTGGTTTTTTAAAGGCTCGTATTCCTCGTTGGAAAGCAGAGCCAGATCTATCAATATGGGGCGTCGTTTCCCATAGAAAGGCAAGGAATACTCATAATCGCCCCGGCCGATGATTTCATCTTTCGCCACTCCGGTCATCTGTTCAATAGCCTGGTTCCAAAAAACCACCTTGCCCTGATCATCAATGACAAAGGTAGGGTCAGGGAAAAATTCCAGGATCTGCTCCAAATGCCGGTTGACTTCCAGCAGGCTTTCTTCGGACTGTTTTCGTTCGGAGATATTCCTCACCACAGCCCAGAAATACCTGGCCTGAGTGCCATTATCCGGCATGGAATAGGCCTGTATTTCCACGGGAAACAGCTGGCCGTCCCTTTTCATGTATTCTTTTTGGTATATGCTGGAACATCCATGTCCCGTCAGGAGCTGGCTCCATACGTTATCCCGTTCCCATTTCCACCATTTTAAAGGAGTGAACTGGTAGATGCCTTTATTTTTCTGTGAAAGTTCCTGCCGGGAGTATCCCAGCATTTCACAGAATGCGGGGTTGGCAGCAACGATTTTCCGTTTATGGTCAACGACTACGATCCCATCGCGGCTGCCTTCAAATAATGTCCGGTACCTAACCTCGCTAACCCGCAGGGCTTCTTCGGTTTCTTTGCGGTCATTGATCACCCTGATAACGGTAGTGACGTGGCTGACCCGTCCCTTATCATCAAAAACCGGTGATTTTGTAGTTTCCGTATAATAGGTTTTATTTCGGATGTCGATACACTCTTCGGTTATAATTGCATGTCCACTGTTGAAAATCCGGTGATATTCATCAATAACGTTCTGCGGCAGAAAGGGAAAAGCAATATCCAGTGGCTTGCCGGTTATTTCTGTAGATATGCCGGAAGCCTGGTTTGCCAGAATATGAAACTGCTCATTGGCCAGGACAATCTGCAGGTTCTGGTCGACCACATGGAGAGGGTCATGGGTGGAATTCAGCAGTTTTAGATAATAATCCATATTTTCCTGCAGTTTTCTTTCCAGTTCTTTTTGTTCACTGATGTCTTCCACCGTGGTGATGACACCACTGATTTCTCCCCGGTAATCAAAGACGGGGTTGGTTTTATAGCGCAAAAAAGAAGATTTTCCCCACTTGGATCGATAGAATTCCTCGTGGGTTGTGCCTGCACCCTTGGCTATACATTCCTTCATGGCCCGGGCGGCCTTGTGAAGCGGGGGATATGAAAAAACATTAATATGATCCATGGTAGCTTCCTGTGAGGGGGAGCCGTAAATAGATACAGCACACTGGTTCATCTGCTCGATATCCCCCCGGGTATTAATATACATCATGCCTGTAGGGGCATAATCCAGCAAATCATGTAATTTCGTTTCTGTTTCCCCCATTTGTCCCAGTTTCGTTTTCATAGCGGTTATATCCCGAAAAATCAGAGCAAAATGCCCGGGTTGATCCTGGAGGACCAAAACTTCATACCAGCGGAATAATGCCGGGCAGTGTTGTTCCCACTTTGAAACCGGACTGTTGGCAGCTAAATAGGGACACAGCTCCCACCAGTCCAGGTAAAATTTCTCCAGGAGAAAAGCAGCAAGACAGGATACCCCGGAGGCAAAAGCGTGGTCGTCGCAGCCGGTTAAACGGGCAAACGCGGGATTAGAATCCAGTAATGCCAGTTTGGACGGGCTGCCTTCCTTATCATATTGCACCTGGCAATAGATAAAGGGATCGGGCATTATCTCCGTTATCAGACCATAAATATCTTTTTTCCTGCTCATATGAAGCCTTCCTTAAAAGAAATAAAGGAAATGGTGCATATTGGTAATTGATATAAAATAAAACTATACCATACAGCAATAGAAAAATCCTGCTGTTGTTGCAAAAAGAGGAATATGGTCCTATAGGTTCATGCCCGCTGTGGATAAATAGGGAAAAAACAGATAAAAAAAGGGGAGCAGGATCCTTGCCCCTTGAGAGTGGAGGGGCTTTGATGATGAGCCCGGTCAGTATTTGGTGAAGTATAAGGCCTGACCCCATTTGGTGCGTTTGGTGAAGTTTTAGGGTGTTACGATCATTTCCATAAATGTTTCAATCCGGACACGTAATGTTTCGTGATCTGAAGTGGAAAAATCGGTTTCCAAATGTAGATAGGGCAGCTGCAGGGTTTCTTTAATGAACCGGGATACGGAATATGATTCGATATTGTACGTATGGCAGGCATGCCAGGTGATTTCGATTACTCCCTGGATATTAAAATCGCGGCACATCTTTTCCAGAAGGTTAAATCTTTCCTCATTGGGGGTGATGATCGAGCAGGGAATGCGCAGGTATTTCTCCGCCAGCCTTTCCAGCGGATGGCGTTGCGGATTTTCATCCACCTTTAAGTCTACTGTCTTATAGCCCCCGCAGGTTTCCATGGCCACCACAACCCCGCCGCATTCTTCGGCCAGGCGGATGACTTTGCTGCTATCATAGCCCACAGGAGTCCCGGTTAGCAGAATTCGGGGAGCAGTTATGGGTGCTGCCTGGTACCCTTTTTTTGCCAGGGCACTGATTTCTTCCACCAGGTTTTTGATTATACGGGCAGTGGCAGCCGGAAAAGCACTGAAGGCCAGCCCGGAGCTGATTTCTACCATTTCCATGCCGGTTAGAAGAGGTGGTTCCGCCTGGTTCAGATCAAACAATTCACGAAAGGCAGACTGTTCCCGATTGGTCTCGGTGATCGCTTGCTGCAGGGCTTCACCAGTAATATGTGTCTCCAGATTCTCCTCCAGGGCTGAATTCAGGCGTTTTATTTCTCTCAGCCAAAGGCGTTGGGCAGCAGATGATTGTGGCATGTGTGGCAGATGCATGACATGGATAGGCTTGATATTCTGCATGATCTCGTAGGCCTTTTTTTTGCCATCACAGGTTGTTTCGGCGATGATCATATCGGAAAAGTGGAAATAGGGGAAAATGCTTTATTTTAGAAAAGGCCTTTTCGTCCATTTGATAAGGATCAATGCCCTTGTATTTATGTGATATAAACCAATCGTGCATCTGAATTATAATAGTAAGG
>PWPP01000023.1 GCA_003558625.1 Syntrophomonas sp. | reverse complement strand
CGGCTGGTCTGGCTTCTGGGCATGATCCTTGGCCTCGGAACCGGTTCTGTTTTTTTCCTGCCGTTGGGAAATATATTTTTAATCGGTAGCAGCATCCTGGTTGGAATTGGTTTTTTCGGGGGCTTATCAGCCTTAATCGCGTGGCTGGTAGTCTCCACGGAAAACAGCATCCGGGCCACCACCCTGGCTATGCAGGAAAGTGCCATTGATATATCTATCGCTCAAATCTCTTTAATATTCGGATTTACCATTGGTTGGATCGGATTAAACTTTTCTTTTGCAGCCCTGGGTATCATAACCGTGGTGGTAGCCTTTATTCTTTTCATTACTGCCATGGCCAAGCAAACATAATGCCCAAGGTCTTTTGCCCCAAAGGGTCCGGGCATGGTTCTTAATGAGGATCCCGTTCCTTACCCCTCCCGGCCTCCCCGGGGACCATGAACCGGAAATGATGGTGCAGGTTAATAAATTCTGCGGGTAAAGTCCCGCCATATTCGCCATCCAGATTGAAGTTCAACTTTGCTTTAACGTCCACATTAATCCTGCGCCCTTGCAGGTACAGTACCTGGGGATGGCAGAGATGGCGGCCGGAAAAAAGCATGCACACTAAACGCAGCATGGCCCATCTACGCATTTTTTTTACTATCAACAAGTCGAAAAGCCCGTCCTGGTATGAAGCCCGGGGAAGAAGGTTTGCAAACCCGGCCACCGAGCAGCTGTTGGCAATCATTAACAACATGACATCCCCGCTGAATATGAGGTCATCATACTCAATCCGGACCCCAAAAGAGCGAATGTCCGGTATTTTGGATATTCCCTTCAGATAATATGCTCCCCGTCCCCAAAGGGTTTTCAGACGGACAGGGGTTGCATAGGTGATGTCTGTGAGGGCTCCTGCAGCAGCAATGTTGATAAAATATGTTTCCCTTACTTTACCCGCATCTACCGGGATCTCTTTCCCACTTATTAATACCCGGGCTGCCTGTTTAACCGAGGCCGGAATTCCCAGGGCCCGGGCGAAATCATTGCTGGTTCCGGCCGGTATTAAGCCCAGCACCGGTCTGCTGGCTAAAGGTGCCAAGCCATTCACCACTTCATGAATAGTCCCGTCGCCTCCCGCTACTACCACTAAATCTGCTCCCTGTGCTGCAGCCCGGGCCGCAGCCAGGGCTGTAGAACTCTCTTTTTCGGTTCCATAGCTGGATACCTTGTAGCCCTCATTATGCAAAAGGTCCAAAACAAAAGGCAAATCTCGCACCAGTTTTTCGCGGCCTGCTGAAGGATTATAGATGACAAAAGCCTTTTTCAAGATAACCACCTGCCTCACTACTTCTTATATATTTATACTATAAGGCCTGCCATAGTACTTTGCCTATCACATAGAAGCGGCAGAAAAAGATATCGGGACCCTGAAATCATGGGTTTAAAACCTGGTTTATAGCCCGGATCGGGCAGAAATTCGTTGCCTCCGCGGAGGGAAACAGGTATACTGTTAGTGAATTAAATAACAATGTGCGGGGAATTCATCCAACAGGCTGCGGAACCATCCGGGCAGCACATGGCTGTTCGCCATATGGGCTATACAGGATTTTAAGTGGCCCGGTTAGCAAAATCATGGGTTTGAATTTTTAATCCGGTTGCAAAAAATGCCCTGACCCTTTTTTTCCTGTGAGATCCTATTGCACCAAATGGCATGACCCCAACCCCGGCTTTACTGTTTTTAGGTCCCGGGCGTTTCGCCGGGTAAACCGCTTGAGGAGCAGTAAAACAAAGGCATTGGGACCGGGCGATGGAGTTGATGTAATCTTATTGCTCTCTACATTGAACCTCCATTGCACATCCTTCGCCTTAGGCCTGGGATTGGGTATTGCTTCGGGAATAAGGTCGCCTGTTGCAGGTGGCCTTATTGTTATCGGGGAGGTTTTTGATAAGACAATGGCTAAAACCAACTACCTGGCAAAAAAGAACCTGACCATCATGAAACCGGGTGCCGAAAAAAAAGATCTATTGCTGGGGCATCTGGGGGAAATCAACCGAAAATCCATGCAGCTTTGCGATGCAGAGATTGTGCATGGTGCCATGCCCGGCAAATCTCTGGTTACCAATGCCATAGCCCATATCGGCTATCTTTATACCCTGACCATGAGCCTGCAGGATTATTTTGAAGCCGTCACTCCGGCCAAGGTTAAAGGTAAACTGACCAAAATGCAGATTTATTTATGCTTTGAGGATGGGGTAGCCCGGCAGGGGCTTCCTACTTCTCCCCCCATCGCCAATCTGGCGGCTGCAGCTATGGATAAAGCCCTGCAGAAGTGCCTGGATAAAACCGGGGAGAAAATTGTATATACCCGTTATGCGGATCACTTGACTTTTTCCTTTGATAATCCTGATCTGATCCCTTTGCTGCCGCATCAGATAGGGGAAAACACCACTCGCTGCGGCTTTAAGGTTAACCCCGACCTGACCCGGCTCCAGTGCAGCACTTCCGGCCGCAGGATTATTTGCGGGATAGGTACCGGCCAGCATGATATTTTCCCCACCCGCAAAACCAAACGCCGTTTACGGGCAGCCAGGCACCAACACCATCAACAGGAAGCCCGGGGCCTGGAAGAGTGGATAAAACTTAAGCCGCCAAAAAAGAAAGAGCTCCGGGGTGATCTGCTCCAGGAGGAACAGATCATAAACGAAATGCGGAAACTGTGGAAGCTGCCGCCAGTAGATATCAAGAAGGCATGGGCCCAAAAAGTCATACCCGAACAAGCCCTGGGCGACTCTGTTTTCATCACCAATGATCCCGTCCTTTTTATGGGGATGAGCACCTTAACCACCGGATGGAAAAACTGCATGAAAGTCCCGGATGGCTTTTATGGCCATGGGGTTATCGCCTGGCTGGAATTGCCGGGCACATCCATCGGGGCCTTGTTCTCCCGGCGCACCACCAGGATAGGAAAAGTGGAAAGAAGACAAATGAGAGCCCGTTGCCTGCTGCATTTGCTCCGGGACGGAACCCGAGTTTACGATAAAATGTATGGCAATCCCGAAGATATTCCCCTATTGGTTAAAAAAATCGAAGCAGCCGGTTATCTTCCCATTACCGACGTGGCTCCGGGGCTTTATGTGGAAGGGAGTATCCCTGCCCGTTTGCCGGTGCCTTTCCTGGATAACCTGGCCAAAGAATTCCTCATGCTGGATAAAAAACCCCGGCATCTGTTTCTGACCAAGAAAAACACCGCCCCGGAAGAACAGCAACGCAACACCCGTGAATAATAATCCCGGATTACCCTGTTCCTGAAGGATCCTGTCCGTACGTGGCGAAATAGAAATAAGCATGTAAACCCAGGATTTTTTCCTGGTAAATCATGCCAAATACTGCCGCCGAAGTGGCTGGGGGGAGGAGGAAAAGCCTTGTATTTTGCCAACTATGACGAAGCGGGAAAAGAAACCGCCGGGGTACTGGTCGCAGACCGGCAAAAAATCATTGCCTTAGAGTCCATACCGGCTCTTGGTTTCCGCGGCTCCCTGCTGGATTTCATCCAAAGCGGCCCGTCAGAAGAACTACATACCATAAAACAGGCTCTGGATGATGTTGATTTGCTTAACCGCTCCTCCCGTCCCGTGGCAGCAGTGAAATTGCTAGCCCCCATACGCAGGCCCCGGCGCAACATTATTTGCCTGGGTTTGAATTACCAGGATCATATCCGGGAATCTCAGTCTGTTACCCAGGAAGAAAAACTACAAACCATGGAATACCCGGTATATTTCGGTAAAATGGCCGCTGTGATCACCGGACCCGGTGAAGAGATCTTCAGCCATCCGGCCATCACCGCCGAAGTGGACTATGAGGTAGAATTAGCCCTCATTATCGGCAAAGATGGCAGCAATATTACCCCTGCAGCAGCTGAAGATTATGTGTTTGGCTATTCCGTTTTCAACGATCTCAGCGCCCGGGACCTCCAGCGCCGGCATAAACAGTGGATTAAAGGCAAAAGCCTGGATGGTTTCTCTGTTCTGGGGCCCTACATCGTGCATAAAAGCCACCTGCCTTTTCCCATCCACCTGCAGATAAGCAGCAGGGTCAATGGTGAGTTGCGCCAGAATTCTAACACCAAAAATTTACTCTTTGACCTCCCCACTATCATCAGTGACCTTTCCCGGGGATTTACCCTGCAGGCCGGAGATATTATCGCTACCGGAACCCCGGCTGGAGTGGGGATGGGTTTCAGTCCTCCCCGGTACCTGCAGCCCGGTGATGTAATAGAACTTGAAATAGAAAAAATCGGGGTTTTAAGAAATACCCTCATCTAACCCCGGCCAAACTCAAAAAATCCACTGCCTTGCTGTCCCCTTTCAACCCCGCTGAACCTTTGCAAAAATCAAAACAACCCTTTATTTCTCCATCATGGACCATGGCTTAGCCCTCAATTTTTCAGGCCTGCCATCCGGCCCGGGATTGGTCACTACCAATAGCGGCTATGGGATCCCTCCAGGCAGTCTTTGCACAAGGAGCGGATTTGGGCTATATTTAAAGTATTCCGCGATAAATAAACGCAATCACTCTTGGTTTGTTTCTCATAATCCGTGAAAGCCTAAAAGCATGATTATTGCCTATATATCCTGTGCCAGAAGCCACATACAATGCAACATTAGGAATCGCGAAAAGTAACATGAAACCCGGGGTAGGTAACCCGGCGGTATTGTTTCCCAGGCTGCTATAATTATGAGGGAAAAATATGTCAGCAATGGTCAAAAAGCGTACCAACGAAATATTGGACGTGCGAAATCCCAATGATTTAATGAGCAGTTGGGTTAATGGTTTTTTGTTAACCCTGATTGTGCTCAACTTGTTGGCAGTTGTTTTCGTCACCGTAGACGAATGGAACCGGCAATACGCTTATTATTTCCATGTTTTTGAGACATTTTCCCTGAGTGTGTTTATGGGCGAATACGTTTTGCGCCTGTGGAGCTGCACCAGCCAGGAAGGTTTTACCCAGCCCCTTACCGGAAGAATCAGCTATGCCCTGAAGCCTTATATGATTATCGATTTGATAGTAATCCTGCCCTTTGTCTTATCGTTCCTGGGCCTGGATTTGAGGGCCCTGAGAATCATGCGATTATTCCGGCTGTTCAGGATCTTTAAACTGGCCCGCTATGTAGAAGCCCTGGCCATGATGGGAGAAGTGATCAAGCACAAGAAGGAAGAGCTGATTATTACCATAACCCTGCTTTTCACCCTGTTATTATTTGCCTCCAGCCTGATGTACTGTGCCGAATACAATGCCCAGCCGGATGTCTTTTCCAGTATTCCCGCAGCCATGTGGTGGGGAATCGCCACCCTGACCACTGTCGGTTACGGAGACATCACCCCGGTTACTACCATGGGCAAATTTTTAGGCGGCATCATCTCCATAATCGGCGTTGGCCTGGTGGCTCTTCCTACCGGGATCTTTGCTTCGGGCTTTTTAGAAACCACCGCCCGACGCAAAGATAAAATAACCGAAACCTGTCCCCATTGCCAGAAAAAATTCCACCCCTGACCGGCACCCTGTGTTTAGGCATAGCATTCCGGCATACTGTATTTGGCCATTGGGCAATAATAAGGGCTGCCTCAGCTGATGCCCAGAAAGGTCTCTTCGCAAGAAGTGGCTAAAAACCGGACCTGGGGATTTTTTTCCTGCAGCCAGCGCAGAACATATTCCGCCTCCAGCAGCACTACCGGCTGGTCATTGCTGTCATACGCCGTTTTTACGCCCAGAACCTGGAGCTTTTTTACGTCCAGGGGTCGGTCGCCGGATCTTACCCAGCGCGCCATTTGATAAGGGATGGGTTCAAAAGCCACCTGGGCTCCGTACTCTTCCCGCAGGCGATAACTGAAAACGTCAAACTGAAGCTGTCCCACGGCTCCCACAATCAGCTCCTCCGCGCCTCCCACCGTCTTAAAAAGTTGGATAGTGCCTTCTTCAATAAGCTGGTGCAGGCCTTTGTGAAACTGCTTGTATTTGCCGGTATCCCGGTTGACCAGGCGGGCAAAACATTCCGGAGCAAACTGGGGCGGTTTGCTGTATTCAATATCCCCCCTGGTGCATACGGTATCACCGATACTGAAAATCCCGGGGTCAAAAACCCCAACGATATCTCCGGGATACGCTTCTTCTATAACATCCCTTTCCTGGGCAAAAAACTGCTGGGGCTGTGCCAGCTTGATGGTTTTACCCGTAGGAATATGGTATACGGACAAACCTTTGGCAAATTTACCGGAACAAACCCGTAGGAAAGCGATCCGATCCCGATGAGCCGGGTTCATGTTGGCCTGGATCTTGAAAACAAACCCGGAAAAAGGGCTTTCTACCGGATCCACCGGACCTGACTTGCTTATATAAGCCCGGGGAGCAGGAGCAATGGCCAGGTACTCTTCCAGAAAAGTCTGCACCCCAAAGTTATTCAGGGCACTGCCAAAGAATACCGGGGTTAGCTGACCCTGTAAAACCTGGTCCTCATCATATTCATCTCCTGCAATTTCCAGTAATTCCAGATCTGACAGCAAAGTTTGGTGGTGAAAATCGGTAATGAGGTTTTGCTCCAAAGCCTCATTAACAGACATAGTTTTTCGCGATTGGGTGTCCTGTTTATCAAAGAACTCCAACCGGTTCCTATGGCGGTCATAGACTCCTTTAAAATCATAATTCATGCCCACAGGCCAGTTCATGGGATAAGAACGGATGCCCAGGACCTTTTCAATTTCCTCCAACAATTCCAGGGGGTCTTTGCCAAAACGGTCCAGTTTGTTAATAAAGGTAAAGACGGGCAGGCCTCTCAGGCTGCATACCTCGAAAAGCTTCACTGTCTGGGCCTCTACCCCCTTGGCCGCATCAATAAGCATAACCGCACTGTCGGCGGCTAAAAGGGTACGGTAGGTGTCCTCACTGAAATCCTGGTGTCCAGGAGTATCGAGGATATTTACCTTGTAATCGTTATAGCTAAACTGCATGGCGCTGGAAGTTACAGAGATCCCACGCTGCTTTTCCAATTCCATCCAATCTGAGGTGGCAAATTTTTTCGACTTACGCCCTTTGACCGTTCCCGCCAAACGAATGGCTCCCCCGAACAGTAGCAGTTTTTCCGTCAGGGTAGTCTTCCCCGCATCCGGATGGGAGATGATGGCAAAAGTGCGTCTTCGTTTTACTTCAGATGCAATAGTGGTCAAATTTTTTAATCCTTTCATTATAGGTGATTATAAGCTACCCTTCTTTATAACATATAAATTAAGGTTTGTGAACTTGCAAAGAACGGGTTGGACAGGCAAAAAACCAATACCATTGCCAATAACAGCATAATCATGTACCATTATTTCTGAAAACCATTACCGCTATGAAACTGAAAAGGATACCATGATGCCACTGAAGAATTGCACCTTATGTAATGCCCGGGCTCTGTTCTTTCATAGCTTCCGCCACCGGGATTACTATAAATGTCAAAAATGCACTGCCATCATGATGGATGCTCGTCACTTTTTGTCACCGGCAGAAGAACGAGCCCGTTATGAACAGCATGAAAACTGTGTGGATGACCCCGGGTACCAGAGATTTGTGTCTCCCATCACAGATGCCATTCAGGAGCAATTCACTCCGGAAGCCAAAGGCCTGGACTTCGGTGCCGGAACCGGCCCGGTCATCACCAAGCTGCTGCAGGATGCAGGCTATTCCCTGCTCTTGTATGACCCTTTCTTCTGGAATAATCCCCAGGTGCTGCAGGCCAGATATGATTTCATCGCCTGCTGTGAAGTGATGGAGCATTTTCAGGATCCCTTGCGGGAATTCAGGCTTTTACGGTCTCTGTTAAAGCCGGGCGGGGTTTTATACTGCATGACCAAAATCTATAGCGAAGACATCGATTTCATGAAATGGCATTATAAAAATGACCCTACCCATGTTTTTTTCTACCATCAGAATACCTTGCGCTGGATCCGGGCCCATTTGCATTTTTCCCGCCTGGTAACATCGGGAAATCTCATACGGTTCGAAGCCTGATCTGCATCCAAACCCGGCTTTTACCATCCTTTTCTCCTTTTACAGGCAAGCCCTACTTCATGAATATGATTATGCCAGGAGGGGTTCCTCGAACTATCCTGTTACACATCTCTTATATCCGGCATGACCGGACCGTATTCTTATTCGTTAGCCTTTAATCCAGGAACAGACATAGATGGTCTGTTCTTCCGGCACCGGGATTCCGGGATCCTTTTTAGTCCAGGATCCTTTAACCCCTAGTTCTTCCTGTGAGATGTGGAAATGACAGCAGGCTATGCCCATATCAATCATCTGAATATCATAGCCCAGGTTTTTGCCGTAGTTTGGGGTGCGTTGCAAATAAAAATGTGCCTTCCCCCGGTCCAGGATAATCCTCCAGGGTTGCTTGTTGCTGGCAGATGGTCCCAGCCTGACCATTTCCAAAGGGAGCATGAATG
>PWPP01000140.1 GCA_003558625.1 Syntrophomonas sp. | reverse complement strand
GGATATCTGCTCCATATAGACCGTCTGGATCGAATCAATGATGACAAAACGGGGATCATGTTCCTGCAGATAGTGCGCCATCAATTCCATATTCTGTTCATTTAAGAGCAAAATATGCTCATTTTCTATCCCCAGCCGCATAGATCTTAAGCGGATTTGTTTAAGGGATTCTTCCCCTGATAAATACAGCACTTTTTGGTCCTCGCGGGCTATTTTTCCGGCAATCTGCAGCATCAGGGTAGACTTCCCGATGCCCGGATCCCCTCCCAGCAGAATCAGGGAACCGGGTACGATACCCCCGCCCAATACCCGGTCAACCTCATCAAAACCACAACTCAAACGCGTTATATCCCGGTGGGAGATAGAAGTCAGGGATTGGGCTGCCTGTTTTTTTCCCGCTGTCCTGTTCGTTTTTTTCTCTACCCTTTCTTCGATCAGGGTATTCCATTGCCCGCAACCCGGGCACTTTCCGATCCACTGATAATTTTCATAGCCGCAATCCTGGCATATATATCTATTCATCTGCTGCTCCCGGTTCGGTCCGGAGCATGCAACGGGTTTTATCGTCCGTTGCTACCCCCATTATTCCTGGCTATTGGTTGGGTTAATCGTAATTACCTGGTCCTTGACATCTACTTCCAGCCGGTCTCCGGGCTTGACGTTCTTACGGATAATTTCTTCTGACAGCTTGTCCTCCACCAATTTTTGAATGGCTCTTTTTAAGGGCCGGGCACCAAAAGCGGGGTCATATCCTTCCTTCAAAATCTGATCCCGGGCATTGGGGGTAATCACCAGATCGTAACCGGCTTCCCGGGTACGGTCCTTTAGGTCCTGTAACAGCAGCTCTATGATTTCCCTCAGTTCCTCTTCGGTTAAGCTCTGGAACACGATGATTTCATCCAGCCGGTTTAAAAATTCAGGCCTGAAGGTATGCTTCATCTGTTCCAAAATCATCTCTTTCATGCGCCCATATTCATCGGCTTCATCGATAGCCCGGTTAAATCCGACTTTCTTTCTTTTTTTAATGTTCTCCGCCCCTACATTGGAAGTCATGATGACAATGGTATTGCGAAAATCAACGGTTCTGCCCTGGCCATCGGTCAGTCTGCCATCCTCTAACACCTGAAGCAAAATATTAAAAACATCGGGATGGGCTTTTTCTATTTCATCCATCAGGATAACAGAATATGGTTTTCTCCTTATTTTTTCCGTCAGCTGTCCCCCTTCATCATACCCCACATAGCCCGGGGGGGAGCCGATCATCCTGGCCACGGCATGTTTTTCCATATATTCAGACATGTCCAGGCGCACTATTGCATCTTCGCTGCCAAACATGGATTCGGCCAAAGCCCGGGCCAGTTCTGTTTTTCCTACTCCCGTCGGGCCCAGGAAAACAAAGGATCCGATCGGCCGTTTGGGATTCTTGAGTCCGGCTCTGGCCCTTCTGACGGCACTGGCTATAGCCTTTACGGCTTCATTTTGCCCTATCACTCGCTTATGCAGGGCCCCTTCCAGATCCGCCAGTCTTTCACTTTCCTCCATGGCCAGTTTAACCAGGGGAATGCCGGACCAGTCGGAAACGATTTGGACAATATCCTCTTCCGTCACCGTGCCCACATGGATGCTGCGTTTGTTTACCCATTCCTTGCGCTCATGTTCCAGCTGTTCTTTCAGTTTCTGTGCTTCATCCCTGATGCGGGCTGCTTTTTCATATTCCTGGGCATTGATCGCTTCCTCTTTTTCTTTGATCACTTCATCCAGTTTATGTTCCATTTCCTTTAGCGCTTCCGGCAGCACATAATTGGCCAGCCGCACCCGGGCCGATGCTTCATCAATCAGGTCAATGGCTTTATCAGGCAGATAGCGATCTGTAATATAGCGCAGGGATAATTTTACAGCTGCCTCAATGGCCTCATCCGTGATCTTGACCGTATGGTGGGCTTCGTAACGATCCCTTAATCCTTTTAATATAGAAATGCTTTCCTCCACCGAAGGCTCATCTACCATAATGGGCTGAAAACGCCTTTCCAGGGCCGCATCTTTTTCCACATGCTTGCGGTATTCAGTAATGGTAGTAGCACCGACACACTGGAATTCACCCCGGGCCAGGGGCGGTTTGAGGATATTAGCGGCATCTATGGCCCCTTCGGCAGCTCCTGCTCCCACAATAGTATGGAGCTCATCAATAAAAACAATGACATCCCCGGCAGATTTAATCTCGTTAACGATTTTGGTGAGCCGGTCTTCAAATTCACCCCGGTATTTAGTGCCCGCAACCATCGCGGATAAATCCAGGGCCACAACTCTTTTGCTGGCCAGGATTTCCGGCACCTTGCCCTCAATAATCCTCTGGGCTAGGCCTTCAACAATAGCCGTTTTCCCTACCCCTGGATCTCCGATTAGTACCGGGTTGTTTTTGGTCCGGCGGGATAATATCTGCAGAACCCTTTCAATTTCTTTTTCCCTGCCGATCACCGGGTCTAAGCGGCCTTCTCCGGCATCCTGGGTTAAGTCCCGGCTGTAGGCATCCAGGGTAGGGGTTTTGCTTTTTGGCTTGCGCTTTACCGGGGGCGTGGAGGCCTGGTTCATCTTGTTCTCAGGAAACCCTTCCCCCATACCCCCCTGGCTCTCTCCTCCCAGTAGCAGCATAACCTGTTCCCGGACTTCATCCAGCTTCAATTCCATGGAGATTAAAACCTGCCCCGCAACACCTTCTTTTTCCCGCAGCAAAGCCAACAGGATGTGTTCGGTGCCGACATAATTGACTCCCTGCAGACGGGCTTCATCGAAAGCCAAATTGAAAACTTTTTTGGCCCGGGGGGTTATGGGCAGGTCTCCGTCGGCTCCTTCCGCCCGGCCACCTTCATGTCCTATCATCTGCTTGATTGCTTCTCTGACTTTATTCAAGTCGATATTGAGGTTAAGCAGTGCTCTGGCACCGACTCCCTCCCCCTCTCTGATTAACCCCAGCAAAATGTGTTCTGTACAAATTGCCGGATGTTTCATATCTTTGGCTTCTTCCTGGGCAAAAAGGACCGCGTTTTTTGCTCTTTGGGTAAACTTTCTGAACATACATATCCCTCCTATTTCTCACTGGTCGGTACGTGCAGTTTTTCTCTGATTATTTCTGCTCTCTTAAGGTCTCTTTCCAGGGGCTTCATTTCTCCACCGGCTTCTCGCTGCAGGTGAGCCGGCCGAATGGCTACGATGAGTTCGTTCAATGCCAGGGGTTTGATGTTTTTTATCAAACCCAAATCTACTCCCAGTCTCACATCAGATAAGAGGTCCAGGGCTTCATTGGAAGTAATAAGACGGGCATTGGTCAATATGCCATAGGAGCGGCTAATCTTGTCTTCCAGGCGGTACGGAGATTCACTTTTAAGTTTTTCCCGGATCAGCTGCTCCTGATTAATGATTTGCAGACTCATGGTCCGCAGGTTGTTGCAGATCTCTTCTTCGGTTTGTCCCAGGGTAACCTGGTTGGAAAGCTGAAAAAGGTTGCCGGCTGATTCGGTGCCTTCACCATAAAGCCCCCTTACTGTCATCCCCACCTGGGCCAAATTATAAAATATCGGTTTAATTTGTCCCGATAAGTTGGTTGCGGGAAGATGAAGCATAACCGAGGCCCTCATTCCGGTGCCTACATTGGTGGGACAAGAGGTCAGGTATCCTCTTTTTTCATCAAACGCAAAATCCAGTTTTTGTTCCAGGCTGTCGTCCACTCGGAACGAAATTTTGCAGGCCTCCTGCAGCTGCAGGCCGGGCAGCAGGCATTGTATCCTCAAATGATCTTCTTCATTGATCATGATAACAATAGATGCATCTTCATTGAATAACAGCCCCCGGTTGGAATTGCCGCTGACAAGCCCCGGGCTGATCAGGTGTTTTTCCACCAAAATCTGTTTTTCCAGATCACTGAGCTGATCCATGGTGATAAAATCAAATCCCCGTAGCAACGGGTTGGTGCTGGTTTTCCATGCTTCCTCAATATATTGCAGGGATTGGGATCCCTGTTCATGATTCTGCTTTCCGGGGAACGGCAACCCTTTTATATTGCGGGCCAATCGCACCCTGCTGCTGATGGCAATGGTTGCTTCCGGCCTGGTAGCATTCATCCAGCTTACCAGGTTCTGGTTTAAAAGTTGTTTGATATTCATGGGATCCCCCTCTAAATACTGTTTTCTATTTCTTTGATCGCATCCCTTATCTGGGCTGCCTTTTCATATTCTTCCCCGATCACCGCCTGCTGCAGGTCGGCTTTAAGCTCTTCTATTTTTTGTTTCAACAATACCTTTTCCCCGCCCCGGGCCGGCAATTTACCGATATGCAGGTTGTTGCCGTGAATCCGCCTTAATGTGGGTTCCAGTTCCTGTTCGAACGCTTTGTAGCATTCACCGCAGCCCAATCGTCCTTTTTGAATGATCTCGGGGAAGGTGCTCCCGCAGTTGGGACAGGCCAAATGCTGGTAGGTTTGATTTAATTCCCGCATATTATCGCTGATGACACTGCCCAAAAAATTCAGTGTATTAAAATTTTGCCCCCATTCGGGAATGAAGGTGCCCTTTTGGGCGGCACATTCTTCACATAAATGGCTTTCGGTTTTCTTGCTGTCAGAAATCTGGGTCAGGTGAACCGTAGCCAGGTTTCTTTTACATTCTTCACAATACATGGTAATATCCTCCATATTTATTTATTTTTTTATATAATCATTTAAAATATCCAGAAATTCCTGGGCCATCACCTGGGGCTGCGGTATATTTGTCCTCCTAAAACCCTGGATCAGCAGGTGACGGAGCAGTTCTGCCTCCTGAATATTTAGCCTGCTCCCCTGTAATGCACTGTCAATAAACTGGTTGATTTGCTGCTCCAAAAGCTGTTGTTCCACATCACTGGCCAGCTTGATCGAAGTAATGCGGACAAATCCTTTTCCACCCCGCCTGCTCTCGGCAAAATATCCTTTTTTTTCGGTAAACCGGGTGCTGATCACATAGGTGACCTGGGAAGGAACACAGCTGAAGGTTTCCGCCAATTCGGCCCGTTGGATTTCAATTTGCTTATCCCGGCTGCGATTGATTAGCACCTTAAGATATTGTTCGATTTTGTCAGCCATGCTTTTTTTCATAACCATCTCCTGTTTGACCTTTGTTGACATTTGATTATATTGTAATGCTTTTTTCATGAAATGCCAACCCATTTTTGTTTCCCCCCCACGTAAAAAAACCCCGCACCGGCAGGGTCACTTCATTTGCTTAAGAATAGGGTCCAAAGAATTAAAGACATTTTTTGCGGGATCCGGGTATCTTTTTTATATTCAGGTCCTTAAGCAACTAAAATGTTAAAATCCGGCTAATCCGGTTTTTTAGTGCGGTATTTATATTGCAACACCCGGAGCATAAATAGCGGAAGTACCGACTGCCTCTTTATACGGGCCGGCTCCGTAAAGAGGCGGTACATCCATTCCAGGTTGGCCCTGATCATCCAGGCCGGGGCTCTTTTTTTATTGCCCGCCAGCACATCCAGGCTGCCGCCGATCCCGATGCAGACTGTATTTCCCAGGAGTTGTCGGTAACGGTCAATAAACAGCTCCTGCCGGGGTGCCCCCAGGGCTATCAGGGCGATAGCCGGTTTTTGGGCCCGCAGATCTCTCAAAATAGCAGGGATTTCTTCCGTTTGAAAATAGCCGTGGTGCAGACCGCAGATATGAAGGCCCGGAAATTCGTATTCCATCTTTTCCGCAGCCTGCTGAGCAACTCCCGGAGCAGCCCCTAAGAGGTAAACCGGCCATTTCTTAACCACTGCCCTATGGCATATTTCCCGGGTCAGGTCAATCCCGGTAACTCTTTCCTGAAAGGGATACGAAAGCATTCTTCCCGCCCATACAATCCCTATGCCGTCAGGGGTTACCATATGGGCCCGGTTAATAATATTTCTTAACTCGTGGTTATCATATGCTGCATAAGCAATTTCTGCATTCAGGGTAATAATATGGGCAAAGGTTTGTTGCCGGATGTAATCTTCAATGTTAACCAACACCTGCTCCATGGACAAAACATCCACCTGGCAGTTCAAGATCATTGCTCTGGCTGTTTGCTGCAACGGATTCCCCCCTCTTTGGGCCTGCATTCTCCTGTGCGTTTTTTATCAGGGTATTATGGTATCATACCCTTTATCAAAATGAATATGCCCCCCGAAGTTTGACACGGTTGCCCGGGTCAGGATTTGTACACACAGCGCAACCGGTCCTATGGAACAAGCCAAACCTTAAATAAGAGCGGGTTTCCCTCTGCAATCCGGGGCAAGAAAAAACTCACCCAAGAGGCGAGTTCATCCTGCATCATTCCACTAACAGTGGCCCCTAAAGTTTCAGGGGAGGTTGGCTCCACGGTCGGCTCAATATTTCCAACCTCATCTCCCGGGAACAAAGTCAGCTTATGTTTCCCAGCATTGCCCTCGAGAAAAGCCTTCTTAAAAAAAACGCTTGCCGCCCAGAAATTTATTGCGGATCAAAACTCCCATTTCATTAAGGGCTTTCCCTGTACCTATAGCTACACAGGAGATGGCATCCTCTGCCACATGGACCGGCAGGTTGGTTTCCCGGGATAATAGGATATCCATGCCATTTAAAAGAGAGCCTCCCCCAGTCATGACAATGCCGTTATTGACAATATCGGCGGCCAGCTCCGGAGGTGTTATTTCCAATACTTTTTTCACTTCGTCAATAACGGCCTCAATGGTTTCCTGCATGGCGTTAAAGCTCTCTTCCGAGGTGATGGTTATGGTCTTGGGCAGCCCGCTCAACAAATCCCGGCCTCTTACTTCCATTGTGTTGTTTCTGTTTTTGTCCGTTACATACGCAGTTCCAATATTGATTTTGATCTCTTCCGCGGTACGATCACCGATCATTAAGTTATATTCCCGGCGGATGTAACGAATAATGGCTTCATCAAACTTGTCTCCACCCACACGGAGGGAGTTGTTGCAGACAATCCCCCCCAGGGACAAAACCGCAACATCGGAAGTTCCACCGCCAATATCTACTACCATGTTTCCTGTCGGTTCGGCGATATTAATGCCCGCACCCAAAGCAGCGGCCAGAGGTTCTTCAATAATAAAGGCCTGACGAGCTCCGGAAGACAGTGTGGCCTGCCTAACCGCCCGTTCTTCGACATCCGTCGCTCCCGTGGGTATGCAGACAATGACCCGGGGCTTGAAAAACAAACGCTTGCCCACGATTTTCTTTATAAAATAGGACAACATGCGTTCGGTGGTGTCGTAATCGGCGATGACCCCTTCTTTCAATGGCCGGACCGCCACAATATGCCCCGGTGTCCTTCCCAGCATTTTTCGGGCTTCTTCCCCCACGGCGATGATTCTCCCGGTTTCTTTATTAATGGCTACTACCGAGGGCTCGTGCAGGACAATGCCCTTGCCTTTGCGAAAAACCAAAACACTAGCAGTCCCTAAATCTATCCCAATGTCTTCAGTGAAAAACATGAAAAGCCTCCTCATTCCGCCTATAACAGTCTTTTTTTATTGTACCCTCATTTTTGATTGATGGCTATCTGAAAAATTGCTGCCGCATTTGATACTTCTTAATACTAGCATGTATGTGATGAGAAATAAAAGACAAAAAAACCCGGACTATAATCCGGGTGATGAAAAGCGATATTTATGCTTTCTCCTTTTTCTTCTGTTTTTCCGCCAGCGCGTTTTTATGAAGGGAATTAGTTTTATACCAGATCAAGGCCGCAAAAACAATAGAAGCCAGAAACATCGCTATTCCATACAGGTAAAAGAGTGTTTTGATCCCCACAATTATACCTCCATTTACATTGTAGATTATTGCAATGTAATTATTGTACCTAATGCGAACGTAAATTGCAAAAAGAAAAAGGCGGGGCCTTTTATTTCCCCGCCCTCACTGTTTGCTGGTCTATTAGTCTTTTGCTTCCGCGGCCTTAAGCCTGGCAATCGATCTTTTCAGGGCGATCTCTGCCCGGGAATAATTAATGGCCTCATCCTGCTGCTCCATTCGCCGCTGGGCTCTTTCCCTGGCGGCCTTAGCCCGCAAAACATCCACATTATTGCCTGCCTCTGCTGTTTCAGCCAAAACCCGGGCCGTATTGTCCACTACTTCTACAAACCCCCCACTGATGGCCACACGGAAATTGGCCCCGGTAGGATCTTTAAAGCGCAACACACCGATATCCAGCGCTGCAATTAAGGGAGCATGGTTACGTAAAACACCCAGTTCGCCATCAAAGGCAGGAAAAATCGCAAATTGCACTTCATCTTTAAAAATGATCTCTTCCGGCGTCACTATTTCCAGCATAAACGTATTGTCAGACATAGGCTACGCCTCCAATTTTTTGGCTTTTTCCAGTGCAGTATCAATATTACCTACCATGTAGAAAGAACCTTCCGGCAAGCTGTCATATTTTCCTTGCAGTAATTGGAAGAATGATTCTACTGTT
>PWPP01000071.1 GCA_003558625.1 Syntrophomonas sp. | reverse complement strand
TGTGGCAAAAAATACAGGTATTGTTCATTTTGGGTCTCCTTGTGCAGCTAATTCAGCAGGATAAAATCTCTGGTTCATCAAAGAAGGGATGTTTTAGCAATTCGACTATTTTCTAAAATTTCCTTTTTTCCTTCTTAATTAAGGTCGGTCAAATAAGGGATACCAGAACTAGAACCTCTTTCCAGAATAAACGGCTGCAATCCTAATAATATTACCTCCTTGGCCATGGTCATCCGGAACCCTGGGTATCAGGCCGGCTCGATCCTGAACCTCAGGATGGTCCGCAGTTTGGAGGCGGCGGTTTTGCGGGGGTCGGACAGGTAAATCTCCCTGTGCACCGGGGAGCTGCGCCGGTAGTTTTTTCCCCGGGGATAGCGGTCCATGCGTTCGAAGCCGGCCGGGGTCGGCCAGGTCCCACTCCCCTTCCAGGGGGAAAACGGTATAGTCATAGTACCCTGGCGGCACCTCATTGCTTCTGCAGGACATCTTGACAGCATAACTTACGCTGTATAAGGCGGCCACCGCCCACATAAGGAGAGAGGGTATAGAGCTGGTAAAAAAAGACCAGGTCTTCTTCAGCCAGCAAAAAGTCACGGGGGTCATGATACTCTCGCACATTTTCTTCATAGCCCTCAAAATAAATATAGGCTTCCGTACCCTGGACAGCTTCAATATGGGAAATGGCCGTGTTGTATACCTCCTCCAGGGCGGCCTCGGGAGACATGCCCATCACCTCATGCAGTTCCAGGATACGCCCGCTCTCTACAGTAAAATTTTTCGCCGAGCGGATGCTATTGGGATGGGTTCCTCCTGTTTATTGTTTTATAAGCTTTTTATCCGGTGGTTTTGTCTTGGCTCAAGCTCCAGTCGGTCAGGATACTATTGAACTGCGCCCTGTTCCATCCTCCGCGGTTTGGTTTTTGTTTGGCACTTATAGTGTAAACGAGGAATGGGTTTTTGGCGCATTTTATTTTTACACCATTATGTGGACTTAATCGGCTATCTTTTTGTATATCGAAGTTTTTTACCAGCGGAGCCTTATACAAAAACGTTTGGGTTATGGGAGCCCGATCGAATTTCTCAAAGCTGGCAGCAGCAGTTTAGAATATTGTCCGCTAACGTGTTGACTTCCCGCATGGAGCAATAGAGATACCAGGAGGACACGGCTGTATTTAGTGATTATTTTTTGCTTCCCTCACCATGATCACCTATCCATTTATTTTATAGATAATTCTTTTGCCTCCGGAGGAATCTTCCATTTCAATCGGACTATGGTTGCCAGGAACATGGCGAAAAGGATCAAAATGCCGCTAATAAATGGGTAGTGCAGGTTAACGTCGAAGATCATTCCTCCCCATAAGGGTCCTATGACCCGTCCCAGGCTCATATAGGACTCTGCCACTCCCATGGTTGCACCTTGATTGCCGGTGGTATTTTTCGACAGATAGGCCAGGGCGGAAGGCTTTAATAGGGAGTTGAACAAAATGAAACAGCTTACGGCTGCGATAAGGGTAAGAAATGAATGGGCCAAAAGGATGAAAACAAAACCGAAAGAAGTACCCAGTAAACCTAAAGATATGACCTTTTCTTCTCCCATTTTTTTGCTGAGGGGTCCTACCAGAACCCCCTGGGACAGGGCATACATGAAACCCATGGCCATCAAAACGGCTCCCACCTGTTCTGGACCATAGCTGAACTTCTGTAATGCGTATAGACCAAACACGCTGGAAAAAATGGTCTGTCCCAGTATGGCCATAAAAGCTACCATGAAACCGAAACCCAGGGGGGTAAAAAGGACCTGCCACAGCCCTCTGAACTGCATGAAACGTATTTCTATATCTTCGCTGCGCCTGTCTTTTGCCAGGGATTCGGGAAGTCCCAGGAGTACAAATACAACCGTCAGCAGACAAAAAGCAGAAGCGATGATAAATGGAGTGGCCAGGGAATAGGAAGCCAGCAAGCCGCCTATGCCGGGCCCGATCACTACGCCCAGCCCAATGGCCCCGCCGATCTTGCCCATGGCTCCTCCTCTTTCTTCTTTGCTGGTGCTGTCTCCCACATAAGCCTGCGCCGCCGGCAGGGTAGCGGAGGACAGGCTTCCCGACAGCAATTGGGCCGCGTATAGCATCCAGAGCTTCGTTGCCAGGGCAAAAATTGACATGGCTATTCCCAGGCCCACCAGCCCCACCAGCAAAACCGGTTTTCTCCCGTACTTATCTGATAAACTGCCCCAGAGCGGGGCAAAGAACAACTGCATGATGCCATAGCTGGCGATCAGCAATCCGTAATGCACTCCGGTGCCGCCCAAACTCTCGATATAAAAGGGGAGTACCGGCATAGCTATGCCAAAACCCATCATCACCATCAGTATACTGGCTAAAAGCATCAACATGTTTCTGTTCTTCATCATCCATTCCTCCATCGCTCATACCGACCGTCGGTATATGTTTGGGCTTTTTCAGCCGGCTGTTGTTCTTACAGCCGGCTGCTGCCAGGCACTCCTTATACTTTAATGCAACTCCGATCAATGACATCTACGCTTCCGGTTTCGCCATTAATCCTTACGATATACCCGTCTTTAAGCTCTGTGGTAGCCCTGCTGACCCCGGCCACAGCCGGCACTCCATATTCCCTGGCCACAACAGAACCGTGGGAGATAGATCCGCCGGTTTCCATGATCAGAGCTCCCAGCTTGAGGAACAGCGGTGTCCATGCCGGGTTGGTGCCTGTTGTTACCAGAATATCGCCCTGCTCCAGTTTATAACCCTCTTGCGGATGATCTAAAACCCTGACTGGGCCTTCAAAAACCCCTGGGGATACAGGAATACCGGTGAGACCAAGATCACCGGCTTCTTCCATTGCGGAAAAAATACTCTCCCCGGTACTGGTCAAAAGCCTGGGTGCGACCCGTTTTTCATCGATCAGGAATTGTTCTTTATTGCGCTTAACCCGCTGGTTGAGATCTTTGCCGGCCCGTATATCTTCGATGGTTACGAAGAATATATCCATTTTGTCGCTGATGCGACCCGCTCTTTCCAGTTCTTCTCCTACTTCAATCAATAGATCACGGGTAATACTGAAAACCTGTGTAACAACAAACTTGGACAGTTCCCTGATCCCAAACATTTCCCTGAAGTCTTTCAGTATTTTTTCTACCTTTTTCGCTTTACGCCGTTCCCCTTTTTTTTCTAAATCCGTCTTTATCCTTTGTATGGCTTTTTCTGCTTCCTTTTTGCCGCTATAAAAGCGATCGATTCCTTCCTGGTAGTTTTTGTTATCGATATAACTGTTTATCAGGTCTAATACATATTGTGGTTCTTCCTGCCAGGACGGCACTCCTACATCCAGCTCTATGGCCGAGCGGTGACCGTACTTGGCTAAGAACGCTTTGACCTCAGGATCCCCGGCACCGGGTCTTTTCCCTTTTTGATCATAACCTTTCGCCAACTCTAAGATATGCATACCCATCTCCGTGGTCACACTATGGGGAACCGACTTTTCAACCAATTGCAGGTCAGATATATCATCTAACTGGGTTTTCATGATCTTCCTGGCTTTTTCGATATAGGTGGATGAAACCGATACATAAAACAACAGTTCAAAACAGTTAATAAAAAGTTTCCCTAAATGGTCTTCGATAAATCTGAGTTTCTCTTCTGTTGTTTGAATATGTTTTCTGGCCTCTTCCATCTCCCGGACTGTTTGATCACCGAGGTTGATCGCCTTTTTTCGGGCCGTGATTGGAGAAAAGACACCATAGGAATATTTCCCAGCGGCACCGGCCATAAATTTTATTAATCTGGGATTCAGCATGCGATACAGCTTGACCGCTTCTTTCGGATTGATGATTTCATCCCTGTTTCTTTCTATCAGCTGCAGCAGGGCCCTGGTTGTTATGGGGTCCTTGTCATTGGGATCTTCTTTTTTAAATTTATCCCAGCTCTTCTCCGTCCTCATAAAATCAGTAATGTCTACAAAAAGACGGCCGCCAAGATTTTGCAGCCACCATAACGGATCGCCCTTAATATTTCCAGGACCAAGCTTATTTAGCATGTGCTTGATCATGGAGCTGATCACATCTGCGCCCATGGGCGTAAAAGGCTCTTTCATGGCCTGGGAATAATTATTTACATTGATATATACCCTCATGCCGTTTTTCCGGCCTTTTACTTCCGGCATCGGGTACAGGGATGTAATGGGCCTGGTTTGAACGAGGTAGAGTGTTCCTTCATTGCTGGCCCATTCAAGATCCTGGGGGGAGCCGAAATAGTCTTCCACCTTGAGGGCCAGCTGTAATAGCGCTTCCAGTTCCCCTTGATCCAGGGTGATCTCCTCTTGTTTTTCCGGCGGCACATTTACCAGCTCAATACCTCTAGCCTCTCTCACCGTCATCACTTCTTTTCTGGCTATTCTTTCCTCCATGATCGATCCACTCTGCTTATCTATAACCCACTGATCGGGATTCACTTCTCCTCCCACAACGGCTTCGCCCAGCCCCCAGGATGAATTCAACAAAACCTGGTCCCGCCGGCCGTTTAAAGGATTCGCGGTGAATAAAATGCCGGATTTTTCTGCATCAATCAGTTTTTGCACCACCACCGCGATGGCCAGCTGGTGGTGCCCGATGTTGTGTTTCAGCCTGTATGATAAAGCCCGGTGATTCCACAGGGATGCCCAGCACTTTTTCACATACCGGGCCAGTTCTTCTTTGCCCTTTATATTTAGATACGTGTCATACTGTCCGGCAAAGGAAGTCCCGGGTAGATCCTCGGCGGTAGCAGAAGATCGTACTGCCACCGCGGGCATACCAAGAAGCTCATAGGCTTTTTCCATCTCTTGCCATACATCTTCGGATATTTCCCCCTGGTGGAATAAGGCCTGGATGTCCTGAGACGCTCTCTCTAATTCCTTAAAACTGTCTCCCTGTACCCCCAGCAACAGGTTGTCCAGCCGGGGCTGCAGTGAATTATCGGCCACAAAGCGTTGATAGGCTCTGGTAAGCAGCACAAACCCTTGCGGTACCGGAAGTCCCGCCTTGATCATCTCTCCCAGGTTCGCGCCTTTACCACCTGCCAGTGAAAAATCAGCGCTGGTCACATTTTTCAAAAACTCCGTAAATTGCTTTTGGTTCATAATCATATCCTCCTCTGGCACATATTCACATACCGACCGTTGGTATGCGTAGAATATAAAAATAGGCTTTTACATGTTTTTTCCGGCAAACCTTCTTAAATACGATTCTCTTAGTCTTATAGGTCTTCCCGGTAAATTATAGACCCGGGCAAACGCCGCTTCATAGAAATCAAGTTTTTCTTCCAGTCTTTTTAGACATTCCCCGCTGCACAATTCTTTGCGATCTGCTCCGAAATCCTCCATCAGCCGGTCAATGGATGTATCCATAATGCTGATAATAGCAGCAGTGAATTCAGCCAGTTCTCTTGTATTGCTCTTTTCAATCAATCCTTCCTCTACCGCACGATCTAAAATCTGCTGAAAAATACTCAACGCGTCCTGTTTGATGGCGTTCTCAATTTTCCTTTCCAGCTTCAGATTCTTATCCCCTTTAAACAACCCTTTTATTTTAATGCGTTCCTTTTCTCTGTTGCCTTTATACTCATTGAGCGTATCGATCATGTTGTTGATCTTTTCCATAGCATTCAAGTCTTCTCTATTCGCTGCCTTCCTCATAATCATAATGCCCCGGACAACATATTCCCTGGCGATCTTCTCCAGGATGTCTTCTTTTGATTCAAAGTAATGATAAAAGGCCCCTTTGGATACGCCCATTTTATCGATGATGTCCTGGATGGTGGTCTTTTCATATCCTTTATCGTGAAAAAGTTCTAACGCTGCCATCAGGAATTCCTGCTTGCGGTCACCAATCCTGGTTGCCTTATCCATCTAGAATCATCCTCTCTTAAATATACCGACCGTCGGTATATTTACTATAAAATAGCTTGCTCCTTTTTGTCAATAACTCTGGTGAATTTTTTTTGGCAGGATTTTTCAGTGATCTGGTAACATTTTTCCATACCTCAAAATTCATTTCATCCGTTTCCATCAGGGCCCCCCTTCGTCAACTGGTTTTACCGAAAAGAAGATGTACAGAGCGTAGAACAAAGAACTGTCCTTTGTTCTCTTCATCTCCCCCAGAAGGCCAGAGTAAAGAAAATGGCAGCCGCGATAATAACGAAAAGCATGATCCCCAGCGCTATCAGTCCCATTCTCTGCCCTGAGACCGCTTCCCTGTAACCGGGACTTTCCGGGCCGCCTAAATCTCGCCGAACGACCGTTGAAACAATTATCGCTGCCAATGAAATGGGAATGGCAAAGGAAAAAAAAAGAAATACAGGCGTTGGGTAAAAACCCAACACCTACATATCAAAACTCAGCTGTTCATATGGATCGTATTTTCAGGGTTAGAAAGGGGTTTCATGGCTGTCTTTAATAATTGCATCAGTTAAGCCCATTCCTCTCACATCAATCAGATGGATATGAAAGAATCGTTCATGATCACTGTATATCAAGGAATGATGGGGTGGAATAATGGTTTTATATACTTTAATTTGTGATTCACCCAAACCGGCTTCAACCAACAGCTTTTCAAAAGAACCGGCTGAAAAGCCATAGAGGATGATGTCATTCCCAAAAAATTCGGTTAATCGCACAATATCGGCATATAACTCCCGGGCCATCTGCTGTTTGCTTGGCAGGTCGGTCAGAATTTCATCATATTTTTTTAGGCGTATTTCTAAGAATTTAGTTTTATGTGAAAGTTCCATATCAAAATGTTTGTTGGTTAACCATGTCATTAGAAACATAATCGCAGAACGGGAAATATAGTGCAGCCGCATTCTTTTAAAACCCGCTTCGTAGTTGATTCTAAATGAAGTGCTTAACCATATAATAAGTAAGGTTGTAAAAACAATAACAGAAAGTGCAGCGGCCATGTAGAGGTCTATTAGAAAAAAAGAAAACAGGTGAATAATCAGGGCAAAGAAGATTACCGTAGACACAATATATATTGCACCGCCGATCAGTGCGGGCAGCAAACCATACATTATGATAGCTGTAGCTATAATGGGCAGTATGGTCCCGAAATATGACGGAGGCAGGTAAAAAGAATGAGCTCTGACCAGGCCAATGGTTAACATTTTAAATAGTATTTTCAAGAGAAAACCTCCCTTCAGATATGAACAACATCCAGTTTATACGTGTAGATTAATGAAATGGAATTAAAGCTTCTTACAATTTTACGGGTATGGGGACCGTCAAATTCCGCTAAAGAAATGCTCTGCCAGTTTCCTGAAACCAGCTTTATTCCGTGATAAGAACTGGGGGCAGTCAGACGCGATGAAAAAATGGTTATTCTCCTCAATTCAGACCGTTAATCTAATCTTATCCGGCCAAGGGGGGCGCTACCTTATGCATAACGTTTCACGTAGAGTATTTTTCCTGTGCTATCACCTCCATCATCTTGAGGAATGCTTGCTCTTAAGGTTGGGCCTCTAAGTCCTATTCTGTATGTATTGTTAACTACTCTATCCAGTACAGCATCAGCAATGGTGGCATCTTCAAACACCGCACGGTTGATGTGAATAATATAGGCGGTAAAACAACAATGCGCGGGATTTCTGAGTCCAACAATACGTCTAACGGTAATACTATAACAGACAAGTAGCCTCCCTTCTTTAGTGCAAAATAGCCCCTGCGAATCCGCAGGGGCTATATAACCACCGATTAACATAGTTAATATATCATAAAATGGTGTAAAAAGGAAGATGCTTGTTGTATTATATATCCGTTTTGATGCTATTTATTCACTTACTAAGACCCAGAAGTTGCTCTTAAAAAAGAACGGGGCTTGCACGCACCGCGGTTGGTGAACTCAGACGCACATAAGGGGGGTGGTAAAAGCCATCCAGAGTTCCTTTACCGGCTGTTGCGCCGGCAGCGGTGTAAGTTCCACCTCTTCCTTACCGGTTGAAACTTATTTTAATTGCAGCAGATCATCAAGCAATTCATATCCGCGATCAGTAAATATAGGCCCGCACATGATCCCCGGTCTTTTATGAGGGAACATGTCTATGAATATACTCATGAAACTAAATCAGGGTAACAGAATAAAATCAAGGAACCCTGTCTCTCCGATTTTTTAAAAATATCCCTCAATATTGAAGCAATAGGAGGATGCTGACAATGGCACATATTGATTTTATCAGAAAAATGTTCTTTGAAAAAGGCACTGGTACACAGGCAACATTTAAAAAAATAAAACTTGATGAAATCTATCAAGTAAATACATCCGGAATCCTTCTAGCCGGCACCCTTACTTGCATTGCTCTGTTGCAATCCTGCCTGTCATAATGGCAGTAGGTCCACCAGCCGGGCTGTAGACCCATTTTCCTGCGGCATAAACATCCGGCAAGGCGGTTTTTACGGAACTGCCCATCTTAAACATGCTGGTAACCGCAGGAATCTGTCCTTCAAAGGACCAGCCTACAATAGAACACTCTGAACTGCCTACCCGCTCATAAATGCACCAAGG
>PWPP01000008.1 GCA_003558625.1 Syntrophomonas sp. | reverse complement strand
TTGTAAGAGTTTCCCTGTTCATCAGCTCTTTTATACGGGACACTTTCTGGTCGGCTTCCTGTTTTACCATAGAGAAAGCGTATGTGTGAATGAATTTATCAACCGCCATCATCCCTTCAAAACCAAATTTTTCAAAACTTTTGTACAGTTCAGACATCTTCCCCAAATCATCTTTTGGGTAATTCTTGAGTGTCTTTCTACCCTGGTCATATATGGCAAGTGCCGGGGATTCCTTTGCATCTAAACCGAACCGTTCCTGCATTGCGACACCCTCAAGCATCTCTTTATACAGTTTTGCAAAATCTCCCTTCGATACATCAAAGGCGAATTTCCCGGTGTTAATCAGGAAATCAGCCATAGTCATATCAAACTCAACCGCAAAGTTTATTGCGGAGACTATGTTGTTGACAGCAGTTTGTGGATTGTATGCCATTGCCCGTGACACAAATCGGCTATACGACCAGTCGATTGCTTTGTTTATCCCGGTGACATCTACTCCAACCTGAGTGTTGTTGTCGGTAAGAAACTTGAGCTTCTTGTAGTGATGTCCCAGCCCGTATTCATTCATCACACTCTCAAGGGACTTTTCAACAATCTGACCATCTTCCCCCTTTACCTGCACTTTGGAGTTCAACACAGCGAGGTTGGGAACATCGATAAGCACGGTGGATGTATACTTGTTGAACATGTTGAAATGTCTTCCCAGTACATCCAGGGGATCACTGAGTTCCAACACCCTCTTACCACCAGTTCTTTCACTCAACTGTTTGGGGATTATCGGACTCTCTCCCCTCTGGTAAAAATAGTCAGCCACCTGTTCTATGCTCTTAAACTTCTGAATGTCGGCAACAAAATCTGAATTTTCCACCTCCAGGGGGTAATACCCGTCCTGGGTGAACAGTTCAGTACCTATGTGATTGAGGGATATTTCGTTCCCGTGTTCCCTGACCTTATCAAAGTAACTGTCCAGAGCATCACTGAACGCCATCATCTGTTCGTTACCCTCAACGGTTTTGATTATGTCCTGTATCTGTTCCAGTGTAAATTTAGCGGTACCGTATTTTGCTTTCCCCTTCAGGGTGACTCCACCCTCAGTCATGTGTTCAAGACCATACTGTGTCAACGCCGTCCGGTACAAACCAACCATGAAGGCATCTGTCTGTCCCTCAAGAACCATCGAGTTTTTTCCTTTGCCCACCACTATGTCATGTTTCTTTTCGGTGAAAAACTTCTTTGCTCTTTTGTCGAGAGTCTTGTTTAACTTACTTCTCTGTTTGTCCGTGATTTTTCCCTTGGATTCAGGAACAAACCCCTCAAGCAGCTTGTTGGTGAAAGCGTCACGACATGAATTTGAAATCTCTCTGCTTTTGTTTATGTTTCTTCGGGTATGATCTCCGAATATTCTGGTCATAACCGCATCTTTACCTTTTCTGTAATGATCGATTGCTCGGGCGAGGTATTCTGAGTTTCGGTTATGTGTTCGGTTAATCAGGTCCCAGATTCCCAGACGATCTGCCACCCTGTTCCAGAATTTTTTTGCATCCTTTTGATTCAGTTTTACATAGGTAGCGTCCTTTGTTGTATGTTCAACAAACTGGTTTGCTATCTCGGATGCTGTTACCTTGCCCCCATCTGCCTGGTTTATAACGGTAACCCCGTCACGGGACTCCCTGTCCCTGTGGATGAGCTTACGAATGTCGTTCATCGTGGACTTCACTTCATCAGCATTGAAAAAGAATGTGTCTGTCACCTTCCCGGTTGAGTCCTTGATCTCGGTTGTGAGTTTACTGTTCAAACGATCCAGTGCAACCCTGCCTTTATCGGTCATCTGGTAGTAATATTTACCGTCCTCCATGTGATCGTGTTTTATGTATTTGGCCTCAACGGCTGGTTTATACTTGTTGTCGTCTCTCAGCTCCAGGTTTCCGTCCTTAACGGGTCTGAAAACTTTGTCCCCTCTCATGGAGAGTCTTTTGAGAACATCGTACATCTGTGCATTGTTGAGCTTTTTCTGGAGTTCGTTGAATTTCTCAACCGCTTCATTAATCTCATTTGATTCAACCTGTGTCCCGACCTTGAACTTACCACCATGTTTTTTGAGAACGAGATCACTTTCAAGTTTTTTAACGAGCTTGTTGAAATTCATCTGCTCCTGCCAGATCTCTTCACTCCTTCTCCACATCTCCATAAATTCAAGAGCTTCGTTGTATTTGGCATCACCGATCGTTTTGATTCCATCAACGATGTTGTGAAACTGATTCCTGTATGAACTCGACAGTTTACTTGAATACATCTGCTCACCACCCATCGATTCATACCGGACAGGTGACATATTGGATATCTTTACCCTCATTGGATCGCTGACATTCTGACCCTTGTTTTGTACTGCATTGAGCTTATACTGAATGAGATCGGTTGTAAAACGATTTATTTTCTGTTTCCTGGTGACCTTTGCCCTGGGTTTACGTTTAGCCTTTTTTGTCTCCTGGGTCGTCGTTGACTTGCGTACCTGAGCGGCCCCTTTCTGCATTTTACCATCGGTTATCCTACCCATTCCACGTACAAGGGAACGAACCATCAGATCTCTCTCAGACTGCGTGGGAGCCTTGTTAGCGAACTTATTGTATAGCTTGCTTGCCCAACGCTGAACGAAGTCATAAAACCTCTTCAGGGGGCTTGTATCGGCCTTGTATACGTCCGACTTGAAATTACCATCCTTGTCGTAGTACCGGGTGGCAATGTCCTCCATGTTCTTTGCGACATATTCATCGAACAGTTCGTTGTACCAGTCCTGTTCGGAGAGTTCCTGTGTTTCGACAATGGATTCAAAAGTGCCGTCTTCGTTCTGGATTCTCTTTGCCACCTTTTTAATCTGAGGGTATCTCTCGGAAAGCTCGTTTACGAAATCGGTACCCTGTTCAAGTTCCCTGCCAAAGAGATCCTCAACATAGCTTCTGAGTCCCTTATCCACATAATCGAGTACGTTCATTGCACCGAAATGACCATGGAGTTCATGTACCAGGGTGGGTATAACGTCTTTCATACTTGTGGTTGTATTAATCACTAAAGATGCAGTACCATCAACATCTATGACAATCATCCCCAGATCATTATTGTTGAGGAATATTGTTTTACCGTTTTGGTTCGTTATCTTATTATTGACATATATTTTCGGGATCTGGTCTTTGGGAAGATTCTTGAAGATGTTCTCCGAACTGCTGACCATCACTGCCTCAGCCCTGTTCATCTTCCCTTCTTTTATATGACTAAATTCATCAACCTTGGTCTGGGTCTTGCGTATCACCTCATTGAGTTGTGCATCCAGTCCGATGTAAAACGTGGCACCGGTGGCGTTATCGGTAAACTGAAAATGTTTTGGGCAGGCAACAACACCGTTTGTTTCAAACCCCTCCATGATGCCGTCAAACCGTATGTTCTCAAAGTTCTCGTCGTATTGATTGAGGAATGTCTCTAACTGCTGTCCCCTGTTGATATCCTCCTGTGTTGCCTTTATCGGAGTTATCTTGGGTTTGCCGGTACGCTTCTTACTATCATCAGCGTCTTTGTCCCTGGGTGACTTGAGTCGTCTGACAACGGTTCCGTCGTCCAGTTCCTCCTGGGTTGTTGTGTCATCCCCCCTGAGAACATCAAGATATTCCAATCCCTGTTGATATTGTTCCTCTGTTATGAGTCCGTTTTCAAACCGCTCCTGAAGAGTCTCCGTCAGTTCGGTTGATCGGTCGTATGTCATATCATCGGTGGTGAACACCTGCTCGGAGTCGCTCGCCTCAAGTGTCTGAATTTCCCTTGGTCCCTCAGTTCTCTCATCGTAAGCAGTCTCCTGCAGTGCTTCCTCATCACGGATATCAACATCATCTCTGGTGTTTTCCTGTAACTCCGTGGTCTTCACACCACCATAAATCTGTTCGTCAATGTCAACCATTCTTGACGCATCTATATTGAAATAATAATCTCCCTTACCATCGGGTGAAACTGTTATTGCATAGTCCAATGTCTTGTTCACAAACTCAATGGGACTCACCCCGGCCTCATATCGTGAGGTACTGATATCCCCGGCCTCATACAGAGCTTCGAGTGATTCCTGCATTCTCGTTACTTCTGCCTGTGGTCGAACTCTCTTGACGATACCGCCTGGGTTGTCTTTTTTGGAATAGAGATGTTTCTCACTGTCATACTTAACAAAACCAGTTTCAACAATCTCTTTTATCTGATTACCCTTTTCGATCATCCTCGCTGATCTGTCATCACCATCGGCTTTATCGACACGCTGGGTCTTTGCCTTGCGTTTCGTGGTTTTTGTCTTTTTGGCAATAGAATCCTTCCACGCATCATCGGTATCTTTTACGATCTTACGTAACTGTCCTGTTGTGACATTCACGGGGGCAGTCACCACACTCGTCTTTACCGGCACCTGTCTGCCTTCGTAATCTCTCCAACCGTGAACAAAGTCAAACTCCATCACGGTGTCACCGGATTCATTGGCGATTAACCGCTTAAACGTAACGTCACGGATTGCGTGTGATACCTTTTTGCCACGGGTTTCAAGTTCCGGGTTGTCTACCGTCTGTGGCTGTGGGGTGGGTTGTGCTACATCCTCAACTGTGGCTGCCGGTTGTTCGGCAACGGGAGTGGTAGCTGGAGTCACCTCGCTCTGAGACGGCTCCGTAACTGTTTGTACACGTGGTACATCAGCTTGGGGTGGTGTTACTTCTGCGGCTGGTTCAACGGTTGGTTGCCCAGTCTTTTTTCCCGTGCGATCCTGAGTCTCTCCCTTGCTGCGTCTGCCTTTTCCTTGAACTGTGTTCTGATCGCTTCGAGTGGCTGTCTTGGATCGATCCCGTTTCTTCGCAAGATTCTTTCTGTACTCATTAATCCCCTCCTCATGGTTATATATTACATTATACCCTTTTTCCCTGGCTTTGTCAAGATGTTCATTATTTTTTTTACTTGTCTGTTGTTCATCAGCCACTATTGCCATGTCTTTATACGCACCAGGTTCGGATTGAACTAATCCAAAATAAATATACCCCGCACCTGTTGGGAGTTTGACTTTTGGGTGGTAAATATTATCTAATCCAAGATCTTTCACCCTCTGGCGTATAACTCTGTCTATATCGGTACGTATCTCAGTAACCTGTTCCACGCTATAACCAGGCCAAACCACTTTAAACTCATCCCCCTGGGATTTCCCCACAATACCACCGTATTCTCTTACAGTATTCGCATATATTTTACCCCATAGGTGTTTCAAAACTGCATCTGCGTGTGCATGAACATCATTAAATTTGAAATTGAGACCACCCAGGTTCGCCCCGTCCGCCAGTTCAAGAACATATTCCACCCCTGCAGCATCGAGTTTTCTCATTGCCTCATCGACACTCTTGAACCCAACAACACCATAATCACCAAGAAGATCATCCATCATCAGGGATCGTATCTTCTCTCTGGAATCCTGATCGGGAACCTTAGCGAGAAGATCATCAATCAGTGTTACATGTTGATTGAGGAACGTCTTTGCCTGTTCTCTTTGCTGTGTATATTTCTGGTTTACTTTCTGTGATGTTTCATCTGGGATATAATCAGATTCAACCTTCTGCTGTATCTCCACCGGCATCCCATCCATAGCTTTTCCACGGGAGATTTCTCTTTTTTGCTCTTTGAGTTCGTGTAAACGGCGAAATTTCTCTACCTGTGCCTCGGTGAGATTCAGTTCATATTGTGGATCTCTTCCAGCTTTTAAAAATATCTCGTTTGTTGCCCATTCCTCGAACTGAGTCATCTCCTCGGTTGTGGTTATCCCCGATTCAATCGCATCTATCTCGTTATATATCTCATTTTCCCGTGTTACCTGGTCCTGTAGCTCTTTTGTCATGGTGATTGGTACACGGGTAGCTTCAGGAGAAATCTCTTCTGTCTGTCCCTCAATCTCAGGTGTCTTGACGAAATCTGTTTCGCTAACATCCACAGTCTCATCCTGTACCGGAGTCTGTGCTTCCTGGGTTATTCTATCCATTTCAGACAGAAGTCGGGCACCATCCTCGTTATTCATCCCCTCGGCAACCTTTTTGTACGACTCCATCAGAGAGGTGTTGTTTCTATCGACCTGGAGCTGATACTTGTCTAATACCTCATCAAATGACACATCACCCCAGGTCTCCTCCCAGACAATCTCATCGGTTACTTCACCTGTCACTTCCCCCGTATCCTGTCGTGCCTGTGTCTCATCACGGAGTCTCTGGTCAGCCGGCACCCGTTCAGGGGTTCTCTGGTCATAATCCCGGAGGGATGGATCTGCCTGGAACTCGGGTGCTGCAGGGGGGGTTGTTGGTGTCTCTGTCTCGACTCCCTGTGTTATCTCACCGGGTGATGTTTCGGGTGTTACACTCTGAAGTTGTGACAATATCTTGGATTTTACTTCCTCATCCGTTTCCATTTTTTCTATCTGGTCTATCCAGAAATCCCGGACTTCCTGAGATTCCGCTTCACTGTAAGCCTTTACCAGATCACCGACTGTTTTCCCTTCGGCTATTTCCACGTTATTTAGGTCTGTTTGTGATTTTGCCGCCCGTATAGCCCTGTTAAAAGTTCTACCAGCCGTACCGGTCAACAATGTTGAGAACAAAGAAATGGTTCCTGCTCTATGTGCTTGTCGAGCGATCCTGGGAACCTCTTCAAACACCCGGTCCCACCACTCATGTATCGGCCTGTCGGCTGTCTGTGCCCTAAGTGTAGATAATTCACCCGGAGCTTCCTGCAGGAAATTAATAGGATACTGTTCGAGTAAACCCATCAGGAAACTTGCAGATTTATCGTTTACTATTTTATCGACATTTGAGAACTTGAGATGTTCCAGCCCATAATTGAGTCCTGCAGTCACAATCGCAGCAACGAAAGCATCATCTCCCGTTATTTCATCTCCCTCTATTTTGCCAGAACGTACCTGTTCATTGTACTCCTGTATTCTCTCGTATGTCTGCCCACCACTTCTCGCAGAAAATATCCCGGCACCGAGAGCCTTTGTTATCGCTTTTGTCTGCCCTACACCCGGTATAAGTGATATTCCCAACATAATGGCAGCTGTTGGTAGATTCCCGGTTACACCCTGATAGATTCCCATACCTCCATCATTTAACACGGTGTAATCTTTCGGTTTTAGAAGCTCAATGCCATCAATCCAGTCCCTTATCGAATCTGTTCTCTCTGTCCCGGATTCTATCTTTTTATCGAGAAATTCAGTTCTCTTTCCGAGACGTTCCTCTAACTTCTGTATATTTTTAGGGTTCAATACTTTATTAACATCGAATCTGTCACTGTCGGATATTATTTTTTCTTCGTAAAGCAGATCCGCAAATTTTGTTAATCTTCCATCACGATAAATTCCGGCTACATTTGGTTTAGATTTTCCGGTGTAAAGGAGATCCCTCTCATTCTCAGATAAAACATCTCGCCCAACAGTTTCAAACCATTCCTGGTTTTCATCTACTTGTTCACGTTCTTCCTCTCTGATTGCATCGACCGCACCGGAAGCACCCTCTATAAGTTTTAGATTACCACGACCAATCCTTTTCAGATCCTCAATATACGGTCCTGTGAGAACTCTACCTGCATCAAGGTTGTTCAGAACGTGTTGTATCTGTTCATCAGAGACATTCGCCAGTTCTGACTGGGGTACACCAAGATGGTCAGAAAGAACTTTCTGTAAACGTCTCTGTTCCGCTGAAGCGTACTCTCTACCACCACTTGTTTCTGGAAATGGTTCTCCGGGTTGTAATACTCTCCCTGGCTGTGATGTTTGCTGTGCGGGTCTGCCTGGTGTCCAGGTATCAATAACATTTCTTCTTATATTCCCTGAAGCCAGTTCGTTTTCGAGATCACTTTTGATTGAATCTATATGAAGTGCCTTTGATCCTATCCGGTCTATAAAATTATCCTGATGCTGCTCCTGTTGTTGTGGTTCCGGGGGAGCTTCAGTCTGGGCAGTGGAGGGTTGCTGAGGGTCGTCGGAAAATAACCCTACCGTGGAACGACGAATATCAAGTCCTTCTCTGATCTCTTCGTCAGTAAGGTCGTCACCAAATTCATCAAACATACGTGTGATAAATTGTGCTCTTGTGGTCATCTATTTTGTTCCACTCTTCTTCTTCTTATTTCAGCAATCGCATCATCATCACTCAGTTCACCACTCAATTGGTTGACATCATCGGGCGATCCGCTTACAGAAAAACTTTCCCGTGAACTACTATAATCCCCTGTAGTTTGGGGTTGTGGTGATCCTGTTCTTCTCACCCCTCCTCGTATGAACTCAAGTGGATCTTTGTCAGGGTTGTCCAGAAATTGTTGATATTCTCTGTATGTATCACTCGTAGTGATTTTCCACACCCCATTAACTTGTTTTACATCCAAAGTATAATGCCCGGCTTCTTGTAATTTTTCAAGTTCCGTACGAAGTCTGTTTTCATTACCAGCAAATTTATTGTTTATCTTTTGTACTGCAGATGCGGCACCAACCACATCATCAACATTTGTTTTTCTCTGTGATTCAGTATTAACTTCAGCAACTATTCTAAACGCT
>PWPP01000092.1 GCA_003558625.1 Syntrophomonas sp. | reverse complement strand
GTTTTCGTGCACTGCTTTTTAGACGGTCGCGATGTTCCGCCCCAGAGTGCCCTGACCTACATCCGGGCTTTGCAGGACAAAATGGAAGCCCTTGGAACCGGCAAAATTGCCACGGTTATGGGCAGGTATTTTGCCATGGACCGCGATCATAGATGGGAACGGATTGAAAAGGCTTACCGGGCCCTGGTTCAGGGCCAGGGAATTAAAACCGCGGACGCTGTAGCCGGCGTGATGGAGAGCTATGCCGGCTCGGTCAGTGATGAATTCATAGAGCCTATGGTGATGGTGGATGGGGCCGGAAAACCTCTGGGGACGATCGGTTCCAAAGACAGCATCATCTTTTATAACTTCAGGGCCGACCGGGCCCGCCAGATCAGCCAGGTATTTCTGGATCATAACTTTAATGTCTTTGAGCGCCAGCTCCGACCGGATGTCTATTTCGTCGGGATGACGCAGTATGATATAAATTTGGCCAGCCATACGGCCTTTGAACCCCAGGCTCTGAACAATACCCTGGGGGAAGTTTTAGCTGCCGCCGGCAAAAAGCAGCTGCGGATTGCTGAAACGGAAAAATATGCTCATGTTACCTTTTTCTTTAATGGTGGAGTGGAAGAACCTTCCCCCAATGAAGATCGAATCCTGGTGCCTTCCCCCCAGGTAAAAACCTATGATCTCCAGCCGGAAATGAGTGCTCCCGAGGTCACCAGACAGGTGCTGGAGGCATTGGATCGGGATTATTATGATATGATAATTATGAACTATGCGAATGCAGATATGGTAGGACATACCGGGATGCTGGAGGCAGCAGTAAAAGCTGTAACCGCTGTGGATCAGGAAATGATCCGGGTGGTGGAAAAAGTAAAGGCCAAAGGGGGTTTGATCATCATTACCTCGGATCATGGCAACTGTGAAAAGATGCTGGACCCGGAAACGGGAAAGCCTCATACGGCTCATACCGATGAGAAAGTACCTTTTATACTGGTCAGTTACAAGGAGCAGGGTAAGCCGCTTAGGGAAGGAGGCGCTTTACAGGATATCGCTCCTACCCTGCTATCGTTAATGAAAATCGCCATTCCATCAGAAATGACCGGAAAGTCATTATTAGAGCATATTTAATGAAGGAGGACAAAGGCATGAGTTTAATCGTTGACGTATTTGCCCGGGAAGTTTTGGATTCCAGGGGCAATCCTACTATTGAGGTAGAAGTAGTCTTAGAAGATGGCACCATAGGCAGCACCATCATCCCCTCGGGGGCTTCCACAGGAGCGTATGAGGCCGTGGAGCTTCGTGACCAGGACGAAAATCGTTACGGTGGAAAAGGGGTGCAAAAAGCGGCAGAAAATGTTAATACCATCATCGCCCCGGAAATGATTGGCATGGATGTGCTCAGACAGCTTGACATTGATTACCTGCTGCTGGAATTGGATGGCACGGATAACAAACATAAGCTGGGAGCCAATGCTATTCTGGGAGTATCATTGGCTTGTGCCAAAGCGGCCGCCAATTTTCTCGCCCTGCCTTTATACCAGTATATCGGGGGCATCAATGCCAAAGAAATGCCCGTACCCCAGTTAAATATTCTTAACGGGGGCAAACATGCCGACAACAATGTAGATATACAGGAGTTCATGATTGTGCCCGCCGGGGCCCCCACCTATAAAGAAGCATTGCGCATGGGAGTGGAAGTATATCATGCCCTGAAAAAAGTGCTGGCTGCAAAGGGCCTGTCCACTGCGGTCGGGGATGAGGGCGGTTTTGCTCCCAACCTTCCTTCCAACGAGGCCGCCCTGGATGTAATCCTGGAAGCGATTAAGGCGGCCGGTTATAAGCCGGGGAAAGACATATACCTGGCCCTGGATGTGGCTGCCAACGAATTGTTTACCGGCGAAGCCTATCGCCTGGAAAACAAGCTGTTAAGTGCGCTGGAACTGGTGGATTATTATGCCGGCCTGGTGCAAAAATACCCTATAATATCCATTGAAGACGGATTAGCCGAGGATGACTGGGAGGGCTGGAAAATTCTGACCCTGAAACTGGGACAGGAAATACAGCTGGTGGGAGATGATCTGTTTGTTACCAACACAGAAAGATTAAGCCGGGGAATTGAGCAGGGGATTTGCAACAGCATCCTGATCAAGCTCAACCAGATCGGAACCCTGACCGAGACCCTGGATACCATCGAAATGGCCAAACAGGCCGGATATACCTGTGTAATATCGCACCGATCCGGGGAAACAGAAGATGCAACCATTGCCGATTTGGCCGTGGCATACAACCTGGGCCAGATCAAGACCGGAGCTCCGGCCCGAACCGACCGGGTTGCCAAATACAACCAACTACTGCGTATTGAAGAAGAGCTGGATTTAAATGCCAAATTCAGGGGCATGGGTGTCTTCTATAATTTACAAAGATAATACAAATCCGCAATTGTTTTATGGGTCTTTTATGTGATAAAATAAACGTTGGCTTAAAACGGAAAGCGATTCGATGGGGGGGTAAAATTTTGGTAAAAACCATTGTATTAGTATTGCAGGTTCTTTGTGGTCTGGGTTTGATCGCAACCATCCTGCTGCAATCGGGGAAAAGCGCCGGCTTGTCCGGCAGTATTGCCGGGGGCGGAGAAGCTATATTTGGCAAGAAAAAAGGGATGGATGATTTGCTTGCCAAAATAACAGCGTATCTGTCTGGGATATTTATGCTTTTAACCTTGTTTTTGGCAGTGCTTTAAGAGCAGTTGCAGCCGGATAAACCAAAATTCACTTTTCTAAACTAAACAAGGAGATGATTACTTAGCGATGGATAATTTATTGATGTTAGTCGTTGCGGGAGCTATATTAGCCCTGGTCTTTGCCTTCTTCTTATCGATGAAGGTAAAAAAAGCCGATCCCGGAAACGAGCTTATGGTAGAAATAGCCCATGCGATCCATGAAGGGTCCATGGCTTTTCTCAACCGCCAGTATAAAACTTTGGGTCTTTTTGTCCTGGTGGTCTTTATCGGCCTGGCGCTTTTTATCAAATGGGAAACGGCCATTTGTTTTCTGGTCGGGGCCATCTCTTCGGCAATGGCCGGTTATATCGGGATGAATATCGCCACCAAAGCCAATGTAAGAACGGCCAATGCCGCCCGGACCTCCCAAAACCAGGCTCTGGGCATTGCCTTTTCCGGCGGAGCCGTCATGGGAATGTCGGTTTCCGGTATGGGTTTGCTCGGTTTGGGCTTATTGTACATAATTTTTAATGATCCCGCCATTGTGAGCGGATTTGCCCTGGGGGCCAGTTCCATTGCTTTATTTGCCCGTGTCGGCGGGGGAATCTACACCAAGGCGGCTGACGTGGGAGCCGACCTGGTCGGAAAAGTAGAAGCGGGGATCCCGGAAGATGACCCCCGAAATCCGGCTACCATCGCTGATAATGTAGGTGACAATGTAGGTGATGTGGCGGGAATGGGAGCGGATTTGTTCGAATCCTATGTCGGTTCCATCATTGCGGCCATGACGATCGGGATTCTGTTGTTTGGCATTCCCGGAGTACTGCTGCCTATGCTCATTGCAGGTGGCGGGATCGTGGCTTCCATCATAGGAACCTTCTTTGTCCGCACCGATGAAAAATCCAACCCCATGAAAGCCTTAAATACAGGAACCTTTGTAGCGGCAACCATTATGGTGCTTATCGCCTACTTTGCGGTAAGATATATTCTCCCGGCGGAAAGCTTCAGCGTGTTCTGGGCCCTGATCGCAGGTCTGATTGCCGGCACCGCCATCGGTAAAATAACCGAGTATTATACCTCGGAAGAGTATAGCCCGGTAAAAAGTATTGCCAAAGCTTCGCTGACCGGACCGGCTACCAACATCATCGCCGGCCTGGGAGTGGGAATGGCTTCTACCCTTTTACCCATAATATTTATTTGTGCCGCCATTATGATCGCATTTTTCACCGGGGGGATTTATGGTATTGCCCTGGCTGCGGTGGGAATGCTGGCCACCATCGGCATGGTGGTGGCGGTAGATGCTTACGGGCCTATAGCCGATAATGCCGGGGGGATAGCAGAAATGGCCCATCTGCCGCCTGAAGTCAGACAGACTACCGATAAACTGGACTCCGTGGGCAACACCACTGCAGCTATCGGGAAAGGTTTTGCCATCGGTTCGGCTGCTTTAACCGCCCTGGCTCTGCTCACCGCGTTTTCACAGGTGGCAGAAATCTCCTCCATCAATTTACTCCAGCCGGTGGTAATTATCGGCCTGTTATTCGGAGCCATGCTGCCCTTCTTCTTCTGCGCCCTGACCTTATCGGCGGTAGGCCGTGCCGCAGCCGAGATGGTGGAAGAAGTGAGAAGACAGTTCCGGGAAATCCCCGGGCTGATGGAAGGAACTGCCAAGGCGGATTATGCCCGCTGTGTGGATATCAGTACCACCTCAGCGTTGAAAGAAATGATTGTACCCGGATTAATAGCTGTGATTGCACCTTTGGCCGTAGGTCTGTTGTTAGGTCCGGAAGCACTGGGAGCGATGCTGGCGGGGTCTTTGGCGGCCGGGGTCTGTTTGGCCATTATGTTGGCCAATGCCGGTGGTGCCTGGGATAATGCCAAGAAATATATTGAAAGCGGAATGCACGGGGGCAAGGGCAGCCCGGCCCATGAAGCCGGAGTGGTAGGAGATACCGTAGGCGACCCCTGTAAAGACACTTCCGGACCGTCTATAAACATCCTGATCAAGCTTATGACCATTGTTTCCCTGGTATTTGTACCCTTATTTATGTAAATAGGACAAGTTTGCTGCAAAGGGCTGGTGGAATGAACCCACCGGCCTCTTTGCATCAACATATTGGCAAGGAGGTTATAGATTTGCAGCGTGACCAAGCCCTGCTTTTATTACAACAACACCTGAAGAACGATAACCTGTTCAAGCATTCTCTGGCAGTGGAAGCCATCATGAGAGAATTGGCCCTCTATCTAGAGCAGGATGAGGAGCTTTTTGCCCTGGCGGGATTACTGCATGATATAGATTATGATACCACCGCGGAAGATCCCGTCAATCATTCCCGGGTAGGAGCGGCCATATTACAGGAGCACGGACTTCCGCCTGAGGTGGTTTATGCGGTACAGGCCCATAACGGTTACCACGGTCTGCCCCGCAACACCTTATTGGATAAAGCCCTCTATGCGGCCGATCCTGCCAGTGGATTTATCACGGCGGCGGTTTTGTTAAGGCCGGACAAAGATATCATGGCCCTTCATTATAATTCCATACGAAAACGCTTCAAAGAAAAAGCCTTTGCCCGGGGCGCAAACCGGGACCAGATGGCAAGCTGCAACGAAATGGGTATGAGCCTGGATGAATTTCTCAGCCTTGCCCTGCTGGCCATGCAAAAACATGCCTCAGAGATAGGTTTCACCAGATAAGAAGATACAAATAGTAGATTTCTATCACCGGGTGTCCTCGCTTTATGAGGACACCTTTATTTTATTGATCAAATATTGTAAGCTGAAAACAACCACAACCGGGGGCGGATTCATTATGAAACGGCCCTTGATAAAAGAAAAACCGTACAGGTTTAAAGGAGGAAGAAATCATAAACAAGATCGACAAAGAAAATATATTAAAGTTCATGCACCAGACCAGTTACCGGCCTTTAAGTTACCGGGATCTGCTGCAGGCCATGAATATAGAAGAGGAAGAATTCGCCCGGTTTTCCCGGATCATGGGGATGCTGGAGAAAGAGGGGGAAATCGTCCGCACCCGCAGGGATAAGTTTGGCATCCCGGAAAAGATGAATCTGATTCGGGGGGTTATCAGCCTCAATCAAAGGGGATATGGGATATTAACCCCGGATGACCCGAATTTATCGGAAATATTCATCTATGGCCGCAACTTAAACGGAGCTATGCACCAGGATAAGGTGATGGCCCGGATTTACCAGCGCAACGGCGGGGGTATGCGCCCTGAAGGGGAAGTAATCCGGGCCCTGAATCGGGCTAACAAGCGCCTGGTGGGGAGGCTGGAAAAAGGAAGACAATCGACCCAGGTTATCCCCGACGATTCCCGCCAGATATATCCCATCAATGTAAAAGTACCCCCCAAAATGAAAGTGAAAAACTGTGATAAAGTGCTGGTGGAGATCACCCGCTGGCCTGACAAGGATAAACATCCGGAGGGGAAAATCATAGAAGTTTTGGGTTCCAAAGGGCAACCGGGCCTGGATGTTCTGGTGATCATCAAAAAACATGGCCTGGAGGAGAAGTTTCCTGCCGCGGTGATTGAAGAAGCCCGGAAAAAAGCCCAACCGGTAAAAGACCAAGACCTTAAAGGCAGATTGGACCTGCGCCAGCTGAAAATGGTGACCATAGACGGGGAAGATGCCAAAGATTTAGATGATGCGGTTTCCATTGAAAAAACGGGGCAGGGCTATAAACTGGGAGTCCATATAGCCGATGTCTCCCATTATGTGACCGAGGGCAGCAGGCTGGATAAAGAAGCCAGTGCCCGGGCCACCAGCGTATACCTGGTAGAAAAAGTATTGCCCATGCTGCCCCCGGAGCTGTCCAACGATATCTGCAGCCTGAATGTCCGCGAAGACCGGCTGGCCATGAGCTGTATAATGGATATAAACAACCGGGGTCAGGTCATAGATTATCGCCTGGCCAAGTCCGTAATCAATGTCCGGGAACGGATGACCTATACCGCTGTCAACAACATCCTGGTAGCCCAGGATGCTGAAACCAAAAAGCGCTACCGGGAACTGGTGCCGGATTTTCACCTGATGCAGGAACTGGCCCAAATCCTCAGGGCCGAGCGACTGCAGCGGGGAGCTTTGGACTTTGACTTTCCTGAAGCCAAAGTCATCGTCGATGAGAACAGTGTCCCCATAGAAATCAAGCGGGTGGAGCGGGGACCTGGAGAAATGCTGATTGAAGACTTCATGATCAAAGCCAATGAAGTCGTGGCCGAACATGTTTTCCGGCAGGAAATACCTATCCTCTTCAGGGTACATGCCAAACCTGACAGTGAAGCTGTGGCCAAACTGAACCATGTCCTGGCCATATTCGGCTTAAAATTTGACGCAGAAAAAATTGAGCCCAAGGTATTTCAGAAAGTATTAGCCCAAATAAAAGGGCATCCCGGGGAAAAAACCATTTCCTTAACCATGTTGCGCTCTATGAAACATGCCCGCTATATCAGCCAGGCCCTGGGACATTTTGGGCTGGCCTCCAAGTATTACTGTCATTTCACCAGTCCCATCCGCCGCTATCCGGACCTGATCGTACACCGGATATTAAAAGATATGCTGGAAGGGAAAATGAATAAAAAGAAAGTGGAAAAACTGCACCAGATTCTGCCACCCCAAGGTGAGCATGCTACCTTGAAGGAAATCAAGGCCGAAGAAGCAGAAAGAGATCTGCTGGATATCAAGAAGGCCCAGTATATGCACCAGTTTGTGGGAGAAGAATTTAGTGCCAGAATATCCTCGGTTTTAGCCTTTGGATTTTTTGTGGAACTGGAGAATACTGTGGAAGGGCTGGTTCATATATCCAGTATCGAAGATGATTATTATGAATTTAATGACCAGACCCTTTCCTTGATAGGCACCCACCGGGGAAGAAAATTTGCCATCGGTGATCAGGTTAGAGTATTGCTAAGCCGGGTAGACGTTGAAGACGCCAAAATCGATTTCGAATTGATCGATAAAGGGTAATAGGGAACAGGAGGAGTGGCAGTGAACCAAAAATTTAACGGGAAAGCCTCGAACCAGGACCCGCAGGGACTAAGAAAGATATGGATCCTGCCCCTTCCCCGGGAAAAAAGCGAAGTATCGGTGGAAGAGGCCTTGCGCATCAGGAGATCAATCCGCCAATATCCCACCGAGCCCCTGAATATTGATGAGATCTCCCAGTTATGCTGGGCGGCACAGGGAGTGAGCAATCCCCGGGGGAATTATCGCACCGCTCCTTCGGCCGGGGCTTTGTATCCCCTGGAAACCTACCTTTCCGTGGGAAATGTCACCGACATGGCTCCGGGGATTTATAAATACCTGCCCCAGAGCCATGAACTGGTATTGATCCAGGACGGCGATCACCGGGGAGAGCTGGTCCAGGCAGCCCTGGGACAAACCTCGGTACAATACGCCCCGGCAGCCTTAATATTAGCGGGTAATTACGACATTACCACCGCCAAATACCGGGAGCGGGGGATCAGGTATGTGTTCATGGAAGCCGGACATGCCGCCCAAAATGTGACCCTGCAGGCAGTGGCCCTGAATTTGGCTACCGTAGTCATCGGAGCCTTTCATGATCAGCAGGTGAAAGAGATCATGCAGCTGCCGGAACGGGAAACGCCCCTTTACATCATACCCCTGGCCAGGCGGTAAAGCAGCCCGGATTTAATCAAGCGGGTCAAGGGCGGGCAAATGTAATCAAGAGATCTGAAAAAGGATGGCACGAAGAACGCCTGCCGCAGAAAATTGACGAAAACCCCTATATATTGTAAGATAGGAATAGGAATAGAAATTGTTTAGAGCCCTGGCTGAGAAATATCGATATTTCAGAGCGAGGGTTTCTCTTTCGAGGTGAGCTTTGTGAAAAAAAAAGGATCCCGGCCGGTGGTAGAAAACCGCAAAGCCCGGTTTGAATATCATATAAAAGATACCTTTGAAGCCGGCATCGTCCTGTTAGGCACCGAGG
>PWPP01000049.1 GCA_003558625.1 Syntrophomonas sp. | reverse complement strand
TCCTGAGGCTTCAGCCCAGCGGGTATACATGCGCAACAGCATCTCGGCCCAGTCCTGGGCTTCGGTGCCGCCGGTACCTGCATGCAGGGAAACGATGGCATCCCCGGTGTCGTGCTCACCGGCAAAGAAAATCAAGAGCTCAAAAGCCTGGTATTTTTTTAAAAAAGCCTCGATCTGCAGGCTGGTCTCCATGAATAGTTCCTGCTCATTTTCTGCCTGGGCCATTTCCAGCACATCACGGAGGTAGTGTGCTTCCTGGTCGAAGCTGTCAAAACGCTCTATGCTCTCTTTGAGCTGGCTTATTCTTTTCAGTATTTGCTGGGCCTGCAGGTTATCGTTCCAAAAATCTTCTTTGACCGTTTGGGTCTGCAGCAGTTCCATCTCTTTGCTTTTGTTATCAATGTCAAAGAGAACCCCTTATTTCATTGATCCCCTTAATCATCTCCCGGATGGTTTCTTTGGGGTCCGTTAACATATATAATTCCTCCTTATGATTTGTCTCTTTATGCAAACTCGGCACCGCTTGCTTTCACAACATAACAGCTGCGATGGGGTTTGGCAAGTCATTCTCCTACATCCACCCTACCACAGCAAACCTCTTTTGATCAAAGAGGCCATAAAAATCCGCTTCTAGGTTTTCTTACCGCAGCATTTCTTGTATTTTTTTCCGCTTCCGCAGGTACAGGGTTCATTTCTGCCTACTTTGGCTCCGGTGCGGACGGGTTTCTTTTCCGGGCTTGCTTCCTGATTGACCACGATTTTTCTTTCCTGAGGCTGGGCCAGTACCCGGATCCGCATAATAAATTTCACTACATCCGCTTTGATGGTATGAATCATATTCTGAAAAGCCTCAAACGCTTCAAATTTATATTCTATTAAAGGATCCTTTTGGGCGTAAGCGCGCAGGGATATACCGTTGCGGAGTTCGTCCATGGCATCGATATGATCCATCCACTTGGCATCGATAATTCTGAGCATCAGGGCTTTTTCCAGGTCCCGCATATTCTCGGGTCCCAGTTCTTCTTCCCGGGTCTGGTAGGTTTTATGGGTCTTTTCTTTCAAAAAGTCTATGACTTCCACCTGGGTTTTCCCCAGCAGTTCTTCGGGACCAAAGTCTGCTTCTGGTATCAGTTGCTGCTCCACAAAAGCGGCCAGGGCATTTAGATCCCATTCATCGGCATATTTTTCTTCACCGGCAAAACCCCGCACCGCATCCTCAATCACATCATCAATCATGCTTTCCAGCGTGCTTTTTAGTTCACGGCCCTCTAGTACCTTGCGCCGTTCCCCGTAGATCACTTCCCGCTGCTGGTTGATAACATCATCATATTCCAATACATTTTTGCGGATATTAAAATTGCGGCTTTCCACTTTCTTTTGCGCGTTTTCTATGGCCCGGGAAATCATTTTGTTTTCAATGGGTATATCATCATCCATGCCCAGCCGGTCCATCATGCCCTCAATATTAGAGGATCCGAACAAACGCATCAGGTCATCTTCCAGAGATACATAAAACCTTGATTCCCCGGGATCCCCCTGACGGCCTGAGCGGCCCCGCAGCTGGTTGTCGATGCGCCGGGATTCATGCCTTTCAGTACCCAATACATAGAGGCCCCCGCGGGCCTGCACCCCTTCACCCAAAACAATGTCTGTTCCTCTTCCGGCCATATTGGTGGCAATGGTCACCGATGCTATTTGTCCGGCCTGGGCGATAATCTGCGCCTCTTTTTCATGATGTTTGGCATTGAGAACTTCGTGTTTGATGCCTTTTTTACGGAGCATCTGGCTTAACAGCTCTGATTTTTCAATAGAAATCGTTCCCACCAAAACCGGCTGCCGCTCTTGGTTTCTGGCCACGATATCTTCAATAACCGCATTATATTTCCCCATTTCGGTGCGGTAAACATAGTCGGCTTTGTCCTCCCTGACCATGGGTTTATGGGTGGGAATCTCCACTACATCAATTTTATAGATATTGCGAAATTCCTCGGCCTCGGTGCTGGCAGTACCGGTCATTCCAGCCAGTTTCTTGTACATGCGGAAATAATTCTGAAAGGTAACCGTTGCCAGAGTCTGGGATTCTTTTTCGATTTTTACCCCTTCCTTGGCTTCTATGGCCTGGTGCAAACCATTGCTGTACCTGCGGCCAAACATCAGACGCCCGGTGAATTCATCCACAATCACAATCTGATCATCTTTCACCACATAATCCCGGTCTCTTTTCATTAAACCGTGGGCCTTCAATCCCTGGTTGATATGATGGGCCAAATCCATTTCGTCAGAAAGGTTCTCCACATTAAAATATTTTTCTGCCTTTTGGACCCCCTCTTCACTGAGGTTGACTACGTGGGACTTTTCATCCACCACATAATCTGTCTCCCGCTCTAAACGGGGTATGAAGCGGGATATCTGGTAATAAAGATCCGTGGGTTTGTCCCCTGCTCCCGATATAATCAAAGGGGTTCTGGCTTCATCGATGAGGATGGAATCCACTTCGTCTATAATGGCAAAATGTAATTCCCTTTGACTCTTTTGGCCTATGGAAACCACCATATTATCTCTGAGATAATCAAAGCCCAGTTCATTATTGGTCGCATAACAGATATCACAGCCGTAGGCCGCTTTGCGTTCATTGCTGTCGAGGCCATGCACGATTAAGCCGACGGAGAGGCCGCAAAACTCAAATATAGGGCCCATCCATTCCGCATCCCTGGAAGCCAGATAGTCGTTTACGGTAACAATGTGAACCCCCTTGCCCTCCAGGGCATTTAAATACGCTGCCAGGGTAGCCACCAGCGTTTTCCCTTCCCCGGTCTTCATTTCCGCAATTTTCCCCTGGTGCAGTACCAGCCCCCCGATCAGCTGCACATCAAAATGTCTCATGCCAAGGGTGCGAACCGAGGCCTCCCGGACCAGGGCAAAGGCCTCAGGCAGGAGATCTTCTAAACTCTCGCCTGCGTCCAGCCTTTGCTTAAGCTGTTCTGTATAGGGGGGGAAATCCTGGTCCCCCAATGTTTTAAACCGGGGTTCAAGACTGTTTATTTCGTCTACATAGCGTCTTGCTTTTTTAATTTCTTTTTCATTGTCATCCAAAAATATTTTTACCAGATTTTTGAGCATTACGAATAATCCCTCTTTCAGAAAAAAGAGGACCCTTTATGGCTCCTCTCATCTTTAATATACCAATTGTATTTTACCACTTTTTATCATCCTGCTTCAACTGCCCCGGCTCAAATGGATTTTTGCTTTTTAACGATTGAACGCATATCTTTCCCCGAACCAGGAGGTCTTCTGTACGTTATCAATAAGGAATACTGAACGGTTCTATTAACCCATAATCTCCCTGCTTGCGTTTGTAGACCACATTGACTTCTTCGGTACGGGAATTTAAGAAAACGAAAAAATTATGCTCCAGCAGGTTCATCTGCATAATAGCTTCTTCTTCGTCCATGGGCTTCAAGGCAAACCGTTTGGTCCTTACGATTTTAAACTGCTCTTCACTTTCTTTTTTCAGATCCAGATCGCTTTGGATCTGATCGGCAAAGGCCTGCTTCAAACCTACTGAACGATGATTTCTGTATAATTTAGTTTTGTACTTGTCAATTTGTTTTTCCAGTTTTTCTTCTACCAAATCTATGGAAGCATACATGTTATCACTTAACTCCTCAGCGCGTATGAGAAAACCGTCAAGGAACAACGTAACTTCTACCTTATGTTTGTCTCCCTCAACAGACAATGCTACCTGGGCCTCTTTCACCTCTTCAAAATACCTTTCCAGTTTGGACAACCTCTTGGTTGCGTAATCTTTCATGGCATCGGTAAGCTCGATGTTTTTGCCCCTGATTTCAAACTTCATATAATCACTCCCTCTACCGATTTTATAGTTTTATTTTATCAGTTATTGCTGCGTTTAGCATATATAGTTTCATAATTTCTTGCCCCTCACGGACCGATTAAAAAAACAAAACCGGGCTGTTACGCCCGGTTATTTGTCCTTTTATATGCCTATTCTTTAATATGCCGCTTCTTTTTGTTGTTGGAAACAAGCTAAACAATATACTGGCCTACCTTCTACAGGTTTAAAAGGAACTTGGGTCTCTACATCGCAGCTTGCACATATAGCTGTATGCATTTCACGGGGGGCTCTGTTGCCACCATTCCGGCTGCCTCCGCTACGACGCATATTTCTACACTCTTTGCAACGTTTTGGCTCATTTTCGAAACCTTTTTCATGATAAAACTCTTGCTCACCAGAGGTGAAAATGAAATCCCTACCACAATCCTGACATACTAAAGTTCTGTCTTCAAACATTTAAGAATATCCCTCACTTTTTTGATTTGTGCTAGATATTTGGAGCAACATTTACAATAAACTCCTATCCAACCATAAATGTATTATACACAATAAAAACCATATTATCAAGGACTTAATAAAAAAGTCCGGTTTTAATATCGTTCTTTCCCGCAGAAAGGCGAACAGAAAGCGGGCCCCGAAGCGCCATTCCGGCAGCCGGGATGGCCTTCAGCTACGGTTCGTGCTCCCGGATTCCTACCTGGTTCGGTCCGCAACCACCCGTCTACGCTCAGGGGTTTAAGGCGAAAACATGCTGCCCCTTATTATAAGGAGCAGCATGATATTATATCCCCGGGAGAACTTATTTTACTTCTACGCTTCCGCCAACATCTTCGATTTTAGCCTTAATTTGATCGGCTTCCTCTTTGGAGATCTTTTCCTTAATCGGCCCCGGTGCTTCGTCTACCACGGCTTTGGCTTCTTTTAAGCCCAGGCCGGTGATTTCCCGGACGACCTTGATAACATTGATTTTCTTCTCTCCGGCTGCAGTCAGGATCACATCAAATTCTGTTTGCTCTTCTTCCGGTTCTGCAGCGGGTCCGGTTGGAGCTATAGCCATCGCTGCCGGTGCTGCAGCACTGACACCAAATTCTTCTTCCAGCGCTTTAACCAATTCAGACAGTTCCAAAACCGTCAGTTCTTTCACAATATTAATAACTTCCTGTACTTTGCTCATTATATATTCCTCCCTAATTTTTTATTAACTGGCTTCCTGTTTCTCCCTGATCTGGTCTAATGCTCTAACCAGACCGGTTAGATTGGCATTCAGGACATAAGCAAAACTATTGATTGGGGCTTACATGGTTCCTAATACGGTAGCGATCAGGATTTCCCGTGAAGGCAGTTCGGCAATCACCTTAATCTTATCTTGCGGAACAATCTTCCCCTCTAACAAACCTACTTTGATATTTAGCTTTTTATGTTTTCTGGCAAATTCCTGCAGGATCTTGGCCGGTTGTACCGGGTCATCCTCAGAAAACAATACGGCATTGGGCCCCGGCAGGTATTCAATTAAATCATCCCAGCCCAGGTTTTTTAAAGCAAATTCCACCATCGTGTTTTTCAGTACTTTGAATTCGATGCCCGGCAGTCTCAGCTTTTCCCGTAACTCCGTTATTTCTGCCACATTCAGGCCGCGATAGTCCGTCAATACGATAAAGGTGGATTTTTGCATTTTCTGTTCGATGTTTTGTACTATTTGCTTCTTTTCTTCTATTTTTGACACCTGTTTTTCACCTCCTTCAAATCCGCTTCCGGCATGAGAATTAAAAAACCTCCGCAGATAGCATGCAGAGGTATATTAAACCATTTCAATCGTTTAATATATAAAAACCTCAGCTGGCAAAACTCCGTTTTTTTAAGACCCAAGTCACCGGCTATCTACAGTTTGTTATTGCTTTTTCAGGCCTGTCCGGCTTATTTGTTCTGAGCCATCAAGACTACGGGATTGATTTTTACCCCGGGACTCATGGTCAGGCAGACTGTTGCAGAACGCATATACTGCCCCTTGGCAGCCGCGGGTTTGGCTTTTATCAAAGCATGAGCCAGGGTATCCAGGTTTTCCTGCAATTTTTCAGTCTCAAAGGATGCTTTCCCGATAGGAACATGAATAATCCCGTTTTTGTCCACCCGGTACTCTATTCTTGCTGCTTTTAATTCCTGCACCGTGCGTTCTATATCGAAGGTTACGGTTCCGGCTTTGGGATTAGGCATTAAACCGCGGGGACCCAGAATTTTTCCCAGACGTCCTACCACGGACATCATATCCGGTGTAGCTACGGCAACATCAAAGTCAAACCAGCCGCCCTGGATTTTTTCTGCTATTTCTTCTGCTCCGACAAAATCTGCTCCCGCTGCTTCCGCTTCTTTGGCTTTATCACCTTTGGCGAACACCAGGATCCTTTTTTCTTTTCCGGTACCATGAGGCAAACTGACCGTGCCCCTGACCTGCTGGTCAGCGTGACGGGGGTCAACCCCCAATTTAATATGCGCTTCAACGGTTTGATCAAATTTGGTGGTGGATAATTCTTTAACCAGGGTCAGCGCTTCTGCGGGTTCATACTGCCTGTTTTTTTCAATTTTCTCCATCAGGCTTTTGTACGCTTTGCTTCTTTTCACTTCTTATTCCCTCCTTGTGGTTCCAGCGGGTAACAACCCTCCCACTTTTTACTCGTCAATAACTTCAATGCCCATGCTTCGGGCTGTTCCTTCAATCATTCTGATGGCAGCATCTATATCGGCCGCATTGAGGTCTTCTTTTTTCATCTCGGCAATTTCCTTTAATTGCGCCCGGCTCAGTTTCCCCACTTTATTTTTGTTGGGTTCTCCGGAACCTTTTGCAATATTGGCTGCTTTTCTCAACAAATCCGATGCAGGGGGGGATTTTAAAATAAAGCTGAAGGAACGGTCTGCATAGACACTGATTTCAACCGGTATGATGTATCCTGTCTGATTCGCTGTTTTGGCATTGTATTCTTTGCAAAAACCCATAATATTAATGCCGTATTGACCCAGGGCGGGACCAACGGGGGGAGCAGGGGTAGCTTTTCCTGCCTGGATCTGCAGCATAATCTTGCCGATAATCTTTTTAGCCAATGGTTTTTCCACCTCCTTTAGTTAAATTTTGTCTACCTGTTCATAATCTAATTCTACGGGAGTTTCCCGGCCAAACATAGAAATATTCACCCTGATCTTTCCTCTGTCCGGCAGCAGTTCCCTCACCACCCCTTCAAAATTGGCAAAGGGGCCGGTTTTCACCCTGACATTTTGTCCGATTTCCATATCTATAAATTTGGGTCTCTTGTCTACCAGCCCCATACGGGCCAGAATCTTTTCGATTTCTGCCGGCTGCAGGGGTATAGGCTTGGAACCGCTGCCTACAAATCCTGTAACACCCGGTGTATGGCGGACCACATACCATGAATCCTCGTCCATATGCATATTCACCAGCACATATCCGGGGAATACTCTCTTGTTGGTTATTTTTTTCTTTCCGCCCTTGTACTCGATTTCCTGTTCTTCAGGTACAATGATCTGGTAGATTTTATCCTGCATGTTCATGGATTCTACCCGTTTCTTCAGGTCCACCTTTATTTTATTCTCATAGCCGGAATAAGTATGAACCACGTACCACTCGCCTTTTTGTGTTTCTTGTTCCTCATTTTGCTCTGGTTTTTCCTGTTCCAATTGCTCTTCCTTGCTAATAAGAGCCACCCCCTCTGCTTAGGCAAAAAGCTCCATTATTCTTAGCAGAATAAAGGATAACCCGATATCAAACAACCAAATAATCACAGCCATCAATGTTACAGCAAATAAAACCACCCCGGTGTATGCAATCATTTGCGGCCGTCCGGGCCAGTGAACTTTTCTCAGTTCATTATAAACACCTATGAAATGCTCTTTCAGATATGCTAATTTATTTTTTACAGCCGGATCCTTGGTGGCAGAAGTATTGTTTTTGACCAATTCTATTCACACCCTCAATATTACTTGGTTTCTCTGTGTAGTGTATGCGCATTACAGAATCTGCAATATTTCTTCATTTCGATTCTCTCTGTGTTATTTTTTTTATTTTTCATGGTGGAATAATTGCGTTGTTTGCATTCTGTACAGCCCAGTGTTATGATTACCCGCACAAATACACCTCCGTCCTGTGCACAAAAATCCTAAAATACTCTATCACAAGCATCTTGTATATGTCAATAAAACAAATGATCCGCCGGACCTCCGCTATGTCACAATCGGGGTCTTAAACATCTTTTTTAGACGTTGATGGATGTTACCACACCGGCTCCTACGGTTCTGCCCCCTTCGCGGATGGCAAAGCGCAGGCCTTCTTCTATGGCAATGGGGATGATGAGCTCGATATACATCTGCACATTATCCCCGGGCATCACCATCTCTACCCCCTCCGGCAGCTGTACGATCCCGGTTACGTCCGTGGTCCGGAAGTAAAACTGGGGCCGGTAACCGGTAAAGAACGGGGTGTGCCGGCCGCCCTCTTCTTTGGTCAATACGTATACCTCGGCATTGAACTTGGTCAGGGGTTTTATGCTGCCCGGCTTGGCCAATACCATGCCTCTTTCCACTTCATTCCGGTCTACGCCTCTTAATAAGGTTCCTACGTTATCCCCGGCTTCGCCGTAGTCCAGCAGCTTGCGGAACATTTCCACTCCGGTACAAACCGTCTTTCTGGTTTGTTCCCGCATGCCTACGATTTCTACTTCTTCCCCGACTTTGACCTTGCCTCTTTCGATCCGGCCCGTGGTCACTGTTCCTCTTCCGGTGATGGTAAACACGTCTTCTATAGGCATCAGGAAAGGCTTGTCTATGGCTCTCTCCGGCTGGGGTATATACTCATCTACGGCATCCATCAGGG
>PWPP01000129.1 GCA_003558625.1 Syntrophomonas sp. | reverse complement strand
TTTTTTGGTGATGGGGGGCGGGGCGATATATTCCACCTCCATGCCTTTGCTGAACAACATCTCCAGCGGAACACAATAGTTGCCGATGTGGGGAAAACTGGCTTTATACTCAGGCACTGTAATCACCCTTTTTGAATTTGATCACATCGATGAAGCTGTCCAGCCGGGTCTCCAGCCCGGCACGGCCTTCCTGCCCGTCAATGAGGAGGTTTAGCACCGGCACCTCTTTTACCCGGCGCATGATGATTTCATTTACCAGTGAGTCGGGGCCGCAGGGGAATGAGCTGATCAGGATGATACCATCCACTTTTTCCTTATACAGGGCCACTGCTCCCACCAATTCCTTGTTGAAAGCCCAGGGCAGGGTGGAGCTGATCTCCGCCGACTTGGCCAGGGCCTGTTTTTTGTGAACAATATCCCCCCTGATGGGGATGACATTGATGTTCCACAGGTAGTCGCTGATCGGCAAGCCTACAAAACGGTCTGCCACATTATAGCCGTGCCCGACCAGAAGAATTTTAAGGCGCTTGTCTTGGGCCATCAAAAAATCCATATTCCTGCGCTGCTCCAGCATCTCCCAGGCCCATTTTATCTGCCGGGCAATCAAGTAGGCGCGCATGGTGCTGGATTTTTTGCGACCAAAAAATTTCCCCATTTTCAGGAAGGCTTTCACTTCATAATCGCTGTTTTTCTGCTCGATGTTATAATTGATCAGCTGGATGTTGCGATGGCGAAAGGTATTGTTCACCAGGTCATAAATCGCCTGGAACTTGGTACAGACTTCCCCGTCACCGCCCAGATTGAAGATACGGGGTACCAGGATAACATCGCACCGGTCGATCAGCCACTCCACATGCCCCAGGTATACTTTGGACGAAAAACAGGCCTCATCGATGGCATAGGTGGTGCCGTTTCTGATGATGGACATATCGGTCTCCGGGCTGACGATGTATTCGATCCCCAGCTCGTCAAAAAACGTCTCCCAGAGGACCCCGTATTTATAGTACAGCAGAGCTCTGGGGATGCCGACGATCATACAACACACCTTCTCTCTCGTCGGAAACAGCGGCATCGGGGGATATGAGTCATTTAGAGCAGTCTTTTATCCCTGTTAAGGGTAATTATAGATGAGCAGCCATTTTTTATCAAACTCCCCAAACACGGGGCGTCGTTTTTGTTTGCTACTCTTCTGCCAGCGGTTGACGGGGGCGCCTCAGTTTTGCTCCCAGGTGGGAAGCGGTGCTGGCGATGCCGAAGATGGAAGCTGCGTAAAAAAGAACAAAGAAAAACCAGGGATCCAGGGTGACCAGCGCGGATAGGATATAGAAAAAAAGAACGAACAGGGCAAACGCCGACAGCCAGATGCCCCAGCGCCAGCCTTTGCCGGGAAAGAGCAGACCGAAAAGGAAGCCCAGAATCATATAGGCCGCCCAGACGATCAGGGTGAAGAGCACCCGGTCCTGCCAGGTAAAAACGTCGGAAAAGACCGAGTTGAAGACCAGAAAAAAGCCGGCCAGAAAACCGAACAGCAGGGCCAGGAAATGGCTGAAGAAGACCAGTATCCTATCCCCCATCTCTGCTCACCATACCGCCGCAGGAGGCTAAAGTCTTTTTAGTTGCCCATAGCAGAGGCTCTCCGGTCTGCCTGCGCTCAACCGGCATATTATCGCTCAAGCGGTGTTCCATCTTCCACCAGCCTCTTTCTTATTTCTCCTCTCTCCTGATTGCCCAATACTCACTGCTGTGACTGCCTTTTCTCTGGCGCCACCTGCAGTGATAAAGTTGCTGCACATCTGCTCCGGTCCAACCAGAGGATAGGCTGGGACCGACCCGGGTTCGTTTAAACACCCGGGCCGCCTGGCCGGTATATGATTATTTTTTTGTGCCTGTTTCAGACTAGCGCGAGAATTTGCTCTTGATGCCGGTCTTGAGGTCGGCAAAGCGGTCTTTGGTCTCCTGCTTTGTGTCATCAAAGCTTTCTTTGATCTCCTGTTTTGTGTCATCAAAGCTCTCTTTGGTCTCCTCTTCTATGGTATCCATGCGGTCCCTCAGTTCGTCTCCAGGCTGGGGTTCGGTTCCTGGCTGGACATTGTGGGCAAACTCATCGGAGAAACAATCGAAGTACTCTCCCGTCCCCACATATTTGGCCGTTATTTGATGGCTTCCGACCGCCAGGCTGCCGGTCTGGTAGACGGCTTGCCCGCCAGCCAGTGGTACCGTCGCCAGCTGGGTTAATCCATCATAGAATTCTACCGACCCGCCGGCAGCTGTTGGAATGATGCTGGCGGTGAATGTTACCAGCTCGCCCTGTTCGCTGCTCGTTTTATCGCTGGAAAGTTCCAAACGGGCAACGGATCCTGTTTCCGGCAGGTAGAAATAGAGGTTGGTATCTCCTTCGCCATGACCTGTTCCCACGTATTTATAGCGATATTCGGGCGATCCGGTTAAGATATCGTAGTAGACTGATACGGGATCGACGGCTGCTACGGCAGTAGGTACGATCATTTCTGTAACAGGTTCTGCATTCGTATTGCTGAGCGTTCCAGATGAGCTGCCGTTATACCCTTTGCCGATTTTCTCTCCGCTATTGGCTGCACCGGCATCCACTGTGCTCACTTTGACGGAACCGCTATCGATCACTGTGATCCCACCATCGCCGCCGGAACCACCACCGATCCCTGCTGCTTGCATGCCCCCGATAGCAGTGACGGTGCCGCCGCTGATGGTAACAGTTCCCCCAGCTCCCGATGGAGTTCCAATCCAAGTGTTATATTGACCGCCACCGATGCCAGCGCCATATTCCCCACCTGCAGCAGTAACCGTGCCGCCGCTGATGCTGACAGCAGCTCCTGTACCTCCTTCACCGCCACCGATACCGGCACTGGAATCGCCGCCGAATGCAGTGATCTTGCCGCCGGTAACAGCAAGGCTTCCTGCGGATTTCAAGGATGTCAAATAGCCACTGCCGATTCCGGATCCGTTTTTCCCTCCATAGGCAGTAACCGTGCCACCGGTGACAGTTACATCAGCCCCCGGGCCATTCCATCCGCCGCCGATCCCGGCTCCCTGATTCAACCCTCGGTTGTCAGCGGTGACGATTCCGCCATGGATATTCACAGTGCCTCCACTGCCGTTATCTCCACCGCCGATAGCTGCAGCGTAACCACCACTGGTCGCGGTAATGACACCACCATTGATTGTCACGGTTCCACCACCCGCATCATCACCACCACCGATGCCGGCTGCGTCACGACCACCTAATGCCGTAATGGTGCTATTGTTGATGGTTATGATGCCTCCAGTGCCATCTTCTCCTCCGCCGATACCGGCTCCATAATATCCGCCGATCGCCTCAAGTGACCCGGTCTGCCCGGGCGCGTTGCCGATTACTAGCTGCTCCGCCCCTTCCACTTGTAAGCCGGCCCATCTTCTACCACTTTTCAACGTGTTGGTGCCCTTTAGATATAATGTGACATGGGTACCGCTGTTAAAGGCACATTTATAAGGGTCAGATTCTCCAGTGACATCGATATTTACATGATCCAGAGTGATTAAAACCGGTTCAGTAGCTGTTACTGTAATCGTGTTTGATGTGGTGGAACCGGTGATAATATATTCCCCAGCGCTGTCAATCACAATATCCCCTGTATTGATATCCAGCGCAATTTACGCCTGGACGCCCCCTGTTCCCATGGCGAAAACCAGCATCACCGCGATTAACAATCTCGAAATCATCCTGAAACTCCTTAGATATCTGAGCGAGACCATATTATCGTTTCTCATCTTCTTCCTCCTTTCTTTTCACACCATACCCTGAGAAATGTATATCCAGCCCCCCCTCATCATACCTGCACTAAAAACCACAAAAACCAGCCCCTGGGGCCGGTTTAAAAACGAGCACCTCCGGTAAAATCATGTATATTCATTCCCGGATTCACAACAGTGATCTTATACAGATGTTTGAGATCCTTCAGCTCATGTTCTATTTTATCATTAATTTAATGTTAATTTCTAGAAATAGAGCAAAAAAATACACATCATCCCAGATCATGTGCTGATAGCATCTCTGCGGTTTTCTCTTCTTCACCCGGCAGCTTATAGCTTGAACAGGTCGGTAGAAATATATCTTTCCCCGGTATCCGGCAGGATGACCACGATGTTTTTATTTTTGTTTTCTTTTCGCCGGGCCATTTTTACCGCTGCCCCGGCGGCAGCACCGGAGGATATGCCCACCAGGAGCCCTTCCGTCCGGGCTATGCTGAGGGCGGTTTCCATGGCCTCATCATTGCCCATGATTATCACTTCATCCACCAGTTGCGGGTTATAAACCGCCGGGATGAAGCCGGCACCGATCCCCTGAATCTTATGCGGGCCCGGGTTTCCCCCGGAGAGGACGGGAGAATCGGCCGGCTCTACGGCCACGATCTTGATCTGCGGGTTCCTCTCTTTTAAGACTTCGCCCACCCCGGTTATAGTGCCACCGGTGCCGACACCGGCAACAAAAATATCGAGATCCCCCCCGCAATCGCGCCAGATTTCTTCAGCGGTGGTCTCGCGGTGTACCTGGGGGTTGGCCGGATTGCTGAACTGGTCGGGGATAAAACTGTTTCCGGTAGCTGCCGCCAGCTCTTGCGCTTTCTGAACCGCACCATTCATCCCCATGGCGCCGGGTGTGAGGACGATTTCCGCACCCAGGGCCTGCAACAGGCTGCGCCGCTCCAGGCTCATGGTATCAGGCATGGTCAGGATCAAGCGATATCCCCTGGCTGCTGCGACCATGGCCAGGGCTATCCCGGTATTGCCGCTGGTGGGTTCTATGATTACCGTGTCCTGGTTGATCAGGTTGCTGTCTTCGGCCGCTCGAATCATCGCATGGCCGATCCTGTCTTTTATACTGCCACCGGGGTTGAAATATTCCATTTTCCCGATAATCCGGGCATCTAACTGATAATGCCTGCAGAAATTACTCATATCCAATAGAGGGGTATGACCGATCAAATCAGTGAGATGTTTTGTGATGCTGTGCATAATCAAGACCTCCTTCTTTTCTAGTAATATATCGATCTATAATACGGACCGGTGTAAAGCCTGTTCGAGGGCGTGTATTAAATCATCGACATCTTCGATGCCGATGGATAGCCGGATCATATCCGGGGTAACCCCGGCGGCGATCTGCTCTGCCTCGCTCAGCTGGGCATGGGTGGTGCTGGCGGGATGGATCACCAGTGACCTGGCATCTGCCACGTTGGCCAGCAGGGAAAAGATATTCAGGTGTTCAATGAATTTTTTCCCGGATTCACGGCCGCCTTTGATGCCAAAGGGGAATATTGACCCGGCACCACGGGGGAGGTATTTTTGGGCCAATCCATAATAGGGATCCCCTTCGAGGCCGGGGTACTTCACCCAGCTGACCCGTTGGTGGCCGGCGAGAAATCGAGCGACTGCCACGGCATTGACTACATGTTTTTGTACCCGCAGGGAAAGGGTCTCCAGCCCCTGCAGCAATAAAAACGAATTAAAGGGACTGATACAGGCACCGGTATCTCGCAGCATCTGCACCCGTGCTTTTATTATGTAAGCCAGGTTGCCGAAAGCTTCGGTATATATTAAGCCATGATAGCTTGGATCAGGCTGGGTGAAGCCGGGAAATCTGACGCTGGAAGCCCAGTCAAAATTTCCTGCATCCACGATCACCCCGCCGATGGTGGTCCCATGCCCGCCGATAAATTTGGTAGCCGAGTGCACCACGATATCCGCTCCAAATTCAAACGGCCGGCAGAGATAGGGGCTGGCAAAAGTATTATCTACGATCAGAGGGATCCCGTGCTTGTGGGCAATGGCCGCAACCCCCTCAATATCGATTATATTTGAACCGGGGTTGCCGATGGTTTCGATGAATAAAGCTCTGGTCCGATTATTGATGGCTGCCTCGAAATCCTCCGGGGTATCGGGATCGACAAAGATGGTTTTGATTCCCAGGCGGGGCAGGGTCATGCTGAAAAGGTTATAGGTCCCCCCGTACAGAGTGCTGGCAGCTACGATCTCATCCCCCGAGCCGGCGATATTTAATATGGCATAGGTAATGGCAGCCGATCCAGAAGCTACCGCCAGGGACCCAACCCCGCCTTCCAGGGCTGCCATCCTCTGTTCCAGTACATCGGTGGTCGGGTTCATAATCCGGGTATATATATTGCCGAATTCTTGCAGGGCAAACAGCCGGGCGGCATGATCCACTCCATCGAAATTATAGGAAGTGGTCTGGTATATCGGTACCGCCCGGGCCCCGGTGGCCGGGTCAGGCACCTGCTCTCCAGGTGGTGGCAGGTGTCTAAAACTGCGTGATGTTCTATGGCCGAGGTGATGATATGATTGCCCCGTTTGCGGTTCGTTTCCGCATAAGATATGATAGCGTGATTATTGGCTTCGGTACCTCCACTGCAGAAAATGATCTCATCCGCAGCCGCATTGATGAATGATGCGATCTTTTCCCTGGCTTCATCCATCCCCTTGCAGGCATCCCTTCCCACCGAGTGAATACTGGATGGATTGCCGAACCTTTGCTGATAGAAGGGGATCATGGCTGCCAGTACTTCCGGGTCGACCGGGGTAGTAGCGCTATGATCCATGTATATTATTTTACCCATCTTCCTTTCCCCCATCCTCTTAGATATTGTAATGGCCTGTGTCCTCTTTTTTCATCGCGGCGGCTTCCTCCGCCAGCTCCGCCAGGGTATAAGAGTCCAGCACCTCCGTGATGGAATCCCTCAGTTTTGCCCACAGCGGGCGGGTGATGCACATCTCCTGCCGGCGGCATTGTAACGGGCTCTGTTCGCTGACACAATCTGCCGGTGCTATGGGCCCTTCCAGGGCACGGATGATGTCTCCCACTTTGATAGCTTCTGCCTTTTTGGCCAGGACGTATCCACCTCTGGCCCCTCTGACACTGTTTATGATGCCGGATCTTTTAAGCGGGATCATGATCTGATCCAGGTAACGTTCGGATATACCCTGGTTCTGGGCGATGGTTTGGGTTGTAACCGGTCCTTCTCCATGCCTGGCAGCGATTTCCAGGACCGCTCTCAACCCGTACCTGCCTTTAGTGGACAGTCTCATGTGCTTCCCTCCATTTTTACCATGTGTTTAACTCAAGATGCATAGGCGATCATCTTTTCCAGGGCCCTGGCGGCATCAACCCGTATTTTCTTTTCGACCTGCACTACTTTCTCCCTGCTTTTCAGCGAATATAAGATTTTTTGTAAATTGATACTTTTCATATTGGGACAGATCAATTCTGATGAAGCCAGGATCAATTGTTTCCCAGGGTTGGTTTTTTGCATCGAGTGCAGGATCCCGCATTCGGTGCCGATGATAAACTGTTGGGCCTGTGATGTATTCACATAATCGACCATCCCTCCGGTGCTTCCTACATAATCGGCCAATCCGATGACATCCGGGTGGCATTCTGGGTGCAGTAAAACGGGTGCCCCGGGATACAGCTCTTTGAGCTGCCTTAGTTCCACCCGGCTGATTACGGCATGTATGGGGCACTGGGATGGAAATGCATCCAGTTTGCGCCCCAGCTGCAGGCCGATATATGACGCCAGGTATCGGTCGGGGACGAAATAGATCTCCCGCTCCGGCGGGAGCTGGTTGATGATTTTCACTGCATTGGATGAAGTACAGCAGACATCACTGACCGCTTTGATTTCTGCAGGGGTATTCACATAAGCTACCACCAGGCTGTCCGGGTGTTCCCTTTTATAAGCCAGGACATCTTCGACCGATATGCTGTCGGCCATCGGGCAGGATGCTTCGGGTTCAGGCGTCAGTATGGTCTTATTAGGGCATAATATTGCTGCTGTTTCCGCCATGAAATCAACCCCGCACACCAGGATGGTATTAAACGGTGATTCCCGGGCCATGACTGCCATTCGGTACGAATCACCTACGAAATCAGCGATATCCTGCACTTCTCCTCGCGGGTAATAATGGGCGATGATATATATTTCTTTTTCCTGCTTCAGTCGTTGTATTTCCTTGACCATTTCAGCCTCAAAAGGTGTGATCACAATCATCCCTCCCTTCGATTTTGATAAGATAGTTTGTTATCGATGCATTAATTATCTTAATTCCTATCGTTTTTGTCAACATTATTTATCAGATATTTTTGCCTGTTTCAATAGATGAGATCCGGGGCCTATTTATGTACCCAGCATGGATAGCAGGCGCTGCCTTGTAATTAACTCCGCGAGGATTTCAACCGTTCTGTCGACTTCTCGAAAGGTATTGTCTTTGCCCAGACTCAAACGCAGAGCACTGTTGAGAAAGTCCTGTCTTAAACCGGTGGCTTTTAAAACATGCGATTCTGCAAACGAATTGGAACTGCAGGCAGAGGAGCCCGATGCTGCTATCCCTGCCTCATTGAGCAGGGTGAGCAAAGATGTGCCATCTACACCGGGTAATACAAAGCTGGCATGTCCCGGCAGCCGTTCCTGGTGGTGCCCGCTTATATATGCATGTGGGATCTCCTGTTGCACCCTGTTGATCAAATACCGACCGAGTGCTTGAATGTGGTTGTATCTCTCCGCCATTTTCTCAGCGGCCATCTCTGCCGCTTTGCCCTTCACTTCCAGTTCTCTGACATCCACCGGAATCCGTCCGGCGGTCTGTACGGCGTCACTATGAAAAATGACCCCTTTCTCTTTTGCCACCCGGGCTATTTCAGACACAGGCTGCATGGTCCCTATCTCAT
>PWPP01000006.1 GCA_003558625.1 Syntrophomonas sp. | reverse complement strand
GATCTGGTTGTACTGGCTACAGCGATGGTACCTTCGGCCGGAGCTGAGGAATTGGCCAAAATAGTTGGTTTTTCTACCGATAAGGATGGTTATTTCCAGGAAGCGCACCCCAAACTACAGCCGGTGGAAACTTTTTCTGCAGGGGTTTATCTGGCCGGAACCTGCCAGGGCCCCAAGGATATCCCCGATACCGTAGCCCAGGCCGGTGCTGCTGCCGCGAAAGTCTGTGGTCTTTTATCTAAGACTGAACTGGCTACAGACCCCATGGTGACCGAGGTAGACATCAGCAAGTGTTCCGGTTGCCAACTCTGTGTGACCATATGCCCTTACAAAGCGATCAGCATGAAAGAAATACAGGAGTGGGGACATCATGGATCATTTATCCGGGAGGTGGCCGAGGTCAATCCAACCCTGTGCCAGGGATGTGGAGCTTGCCTGCCTGCCTGTCGTACCATGGCCCTTAATCTGAAAGGATATACCGATGAACAAATCGTATCGGAGGTGGATGCATTGTGTCTCTAGAGAATGTTGAAAACAACTGGGAGCCCAAGATTATTGTTTTTGCCTGCAACTGGTGTACCTATGCCGCGGCTGATTTAGCCGGGCTCAATCGTTTAACCTATCCGGAAAATGTCCGGATTTTGCGGGTACCCTGTTCAGGGAGAATGGATCCCTTGTTAGTCATGCGGGCATTCGATAAAGGAGCAGACGGTGTTTTGTTATCGGGATGACACCCTGGTGAATGCCACTATGGTAGTGGCAATTATTATAACCGCCGTCGCCATACTATTATCAAGAGCCTGATGGAATTTTTGGGTTTTGAGCCGGAAAGGTACCAGACAGCGTGGATATCCGGTTCTGAAGGGATAAAATTCAAAGACGTCATGGAGAAGCTGACAGAAGATATCAGAAAAATAGGCCCCAACAGAAAGCTGAGGGATGCGCAATGAAAGATATGACTGACCAAGTAAAAGAGATCGCCACCAAGCTTCTGGAGAGCGGCCAGGTAGATGTTTTTATGGCTTGGGAGAAAGGAGATGCTCCTCACCAGAGCAAGCCCTTTTTTGCCCGCAACGTCGCGGATGTGGAAAAGATCATCTTTGATGAATATTGCATTCATAATTTATCCACCTATTTAACCCGTTTTCGGGATGGTAAAGAGAAAATTGCTATCGTGGTGAAGGGTTGTGACTCCCGGGGTGTGGTGCGGATGTTGGAGGATCATCAGATGAAAAGGGACCGGCTCCATATTATTGGCATCAATTGCCCCGGGATGAAAGATCCCCTGGAAGCTATGAAACAGCATTCCGGTTTCGAACGGGAGACAGGAGAGAAAGGCCTGGCAATTAAGTGCCTCCAGTGTATGCAGCCCAATCCTGTGATATATGATGAAAGCCTGGGAGAAATTCAGGAGCCGCATTTCAAGGGAGAACGATTTACCGAGGTTAAAGCCCTTGAAGCCATGAGCAGTGAAGAAAGATACCAGTTTTTTTCCGAAGTGCTTTCCACCTGTATCCGCTGCTATGCCTGCCGCCAGGTATGTGTGGCCTGTAACTGCCGCACCTGTATTTTTGATGAAGCCAAACCCCAGTGGGTTGGGCGGGAAACCAGTGTGGGCGACAATTTTATGTATCACATCGTCCGTGCTTTTCACATGGCCGGGCGCTGTATTGAGTGTGGAGAGTGTGAGCGAGTGTGCCCGGTCAACATCCCTTTAATGTTGATTAATCGAAAACTGATAAAGGATGTGGACCACTACTTCGGCCCTTATGATGCGGGGATGGCGTATGTTGAAGGCGGAAAACCTCCCCTTAGCCTGTACAAAATTGATGACCCGGATGATTTCATATAGGGGGTGGAGAAGGATGAAAATATTAAAAAAAAATCAACTGGATACATTGTGGGAACGGTTAGCCCGGAACGCCGAATTATATCTCCCGACCCAAAAAGGTGACCAGTCGGGATTTTTTTCCTATAAAACCTTGAAGCCGGAAAAAGATACCCTGATGCTGGATGCCCTGAATGTATATTTATCACCCAAGAACATTGTCCTGCCCCAGACCGAGATGATGTATAGTTTTACGCACCAGGGACAGGAAATAAATCTGGAAGAGGTATACGAAGATCCTACTCCCAGGATCATATTTGGTCTGCGCTCATGTGATGTTAAAAGCATTGACCGTCTGGATACCGTATTTTTTACCCGGGGTTTTGTAGATGAGTATTACCGAAGTCGCCGGGAAAATACCCTCTTAATCCTGAACGCCTGTTACCATCCCGGTCCCAATTGTTTTTGTGAAGCGATGGGCTTGAGTCCCAGGGAGTCAGAAAGCGCAGATATCATTTTACATGATGCCGGAGAAGAGGGCTATATATGGGTGGCAAACACGGAAAAAGGGCGGGAATTAACCGGGAACATAGAAGATATTTTGGAAGAAAAAGAAATTTCTTATCCACAGCCCCGGCCTTTCACCCGGGAAGTCGACTACACCGGGGTGGCGGAAAAACTTAAAGATATGTTTTCTCACCCGATCTGGCATCCATTATCAGATCCATGTATAAACTGTGGCATTTGCACCTATGTTTGTCCCAACTGTTACTGTTTTGACATCCAGGTTAAAACTCGGGGAGAGGAAGGATACCGTTACCGTTGCTGGGATTCTTGCATGTATGGCGAGTATACCATGATGGCCGGTGGCCATAATCCCAGAGAGACCGGCATGGAAAGGTTTAGAAACCGCTTTTTGCATAAATTGGAGTTTTTTACGGAAAGATACGGGGAGCCTTTATGTACCGGATGTGGCCGTTGTATCGCCGTTTGTCCCACAGGGATCAATATCATAGAGATAATGGAAAAAGCAAAGGGGGTAGAGCCCAGTGCATAAAAACAGCAGCGAAAATCCCCTGGTACCTCAGATCGTTGAAGTGGTCAAAATCATCGATGAAACCCCGGACGTAAAAACCTTTTATGTGCGCGATGAGAGTGGGGTTCCATTTAACGTCATGCCGGGACAGCTGGCCATGGTATCCATGTTGCCAATTGGTGAAGGGATGTTTTCCGTGTCCTGGCAGGAAGAACAGGACCATTTAGAGTTTGCCATAAAAAGCGTAGGATTAATGACCAGTGAAATACACCGCATTGAAGTGGGTCAGAAATTGGGAGTCAGGGGACCTTATGGCAATGGTTTCCCCGTAGAAAAATGCAAAGGCAAGGATATGCTGTTTATTGGGGGTGGAATAGGTTTAGCCCCCCTGCGGTCCTTTATCAAATACTGTTTCAAGCATCGTGAGGATTACGGAAAGATCCAGATCATATATGGAAGCCGCAGTTATGCGGATCTCTGTTTTAAAGAGGAACTCTTTGAACTCTGGCCCCGGGAAAAAGATAGCGAAACCTTCGTAACCATAGACAAACCCGAAGAAGGCTGGGAAGGTAATGTGGGTTTTGTACCCGCTTACCTGGAACAGCTGAACCCTGATCCGGCGAACAAAATCGCCGTGATTTGCGGCCCTCCCATCATGATTAAATTTGTCCTGCAGTCCCTGGAGAAAATGGGGTACCAGGATGAACAAATCATTACCACCCTGGAAATGCGCATGAAATGTGGCATCGGTAAATGCGGGCGCTGCAATATCGGCAGTGAATATATATGTCTGGATGGACCTGTATTTGATCTGGCTCAGCTAAGACAACTGCCCCCCGAATGGTAAGAAAAAGGGGATAAGCGCTCAGGCTTATCCCCTTTTATTTATGTTGTGCCAGGCAGGGGCGAGAGCGAACAGGACCACAATAATATGCTCTGAAAGATCTTCTTTGATGGATCCCCTCATATATTTAACCGTAAAATCGGTGATGGAAAAAACGTTACATTGCCTATGTTTTAGATCCAACCTGATAAAGCTTCCGACACCAACCTTACAGGCAAGATCAGAGCCCGGTCTTATTTAAACCCTTCTTGTTTGTCTAAACCTCCGCTTATCTACCAATCTATTCCCCGTCTACCATTTGACAATAACTGCGGAATGTATAAGAATATATATATCTTAAAAAAATGCACGATTTTGTGCACAAAACACAAGGAGGATTGCAATGTCAGATCTGCGCCGGGATTTGCTGAATCCAACTCTTTTGCAGCTGCTGGAGTTATTTACGTTAGACCAGACCTATGTCCGGGGTGAGGGGAGTTATTTGTGGAATGAACATGGGGATAAAATACTCGATTTTATTTCCCAGTATGGCTCGGTTCCTTTTGGCTACAATCCGCCTTTTGTCTGGGAAGCCATAGATGCGGTGAAGCAAGATATGATTCCTGCCATGGTGCAGCCTTCACTGCCCCATAAAGCACTAGAATTAGCCAATCTGCTGGCTTTATATAGTCCCGGAGATTTATGTTATTCGACCTTTTGTCAAAGTGGGGCAGAAGCAGTGGAAACAGCCATAAAGCTGGCTCGTTCTTCCTGCCACAAACCCATCATAGTTTCCATGGACAACAGTTTTCACGGCAAAACCCTGGGAGCATTATCCGCCACCGGCAGGGAAGCTTATCAGGGACCTTTTTTTACTCCGGTACCCGGGTTTGTTAAGGTCCCCTTCAACCATTTTACAGCCCTGAAAAATTTACTGGAAACACAGAAGGATGAAATTGCCGGAGTAATCGTAGAGCCGATCCAGGGAGAAGGGGGTATCATTCCTGCCCATCCTGGCTATTTAAAAAAAATACAGGATTTGTGCCGCAGTCTGGGAATTATCTTTATCGTAGATGAAATACAAACCGGTTTGGGCCGCACCGGCGCCCTTTTTGCCTGTGAGGACGAGGGAATCGAACCGGATATCTTGCTCCTGGCCAAGTCTTTGGGGGGGGGCATGGTGCCCCTTGGGGTTTGCCTTTCTTCCCCTGCAGTATGGAATGATGAGTTTGGTGCTCTCCATAGCTCAACCTTTGCCAATAACAATTTAACTTGTACAGTAGGCTTGGCTGTTATGGAAACTTTATTGGCCCGGGACCGGGAAATCATCCGGGAGGTCAAGGCCAAGGGGGAATATCTTTTAGCCCGGACCCGCCAGATACAGGACAGATACCCGGAAGTGATAAAAGATGTAAGGGGCAGGGGACTTATGGTAGGGTTGGAATTTCATGATTTTGACGATTGTGGCTCGTATGACATGGCTTATATTTATGAACAAGGGGCTTTTACCGCCTTGCTGGCCGGGTATTTGCTCAGTGTTCATAATATACGGGTGGTGCCATTTTTAAACAATCCCATGACGGTAAGATTACAACCCAATCTCTTAATTACCTATGACGAAATAAATCGCGTGATACAGGCTTTGGAATTGATATGTAATATCCTGGACAAGAAAGATTTTGCCCAGCTCTACCGTTATTTAATCGGGGATTTCTCAGTGCCGTTGAATATTAATGACTACCGCCCAATGACCCGTAAAAACCGTGGATCGGTCTTGCACCACGGCGAAAAACCGGAAAAAAAGTTCGCCTTTATCATTCATTATCCATCACCGGAGGATGTGGTCCTTAATAACCCTTCCTTCGAAAGGTATTCCCAGGAGGAATTATATCGCTTTTTGCAGTGGCAGAGCGGGTCCCCGGATCCTTCTATGGTCTGTCATATGCCGGCGATTCGATCCAAAAACGGGGCTCTGGCAGAAGGCTGGTTGATCGGAGTTCCTTTTGGAGGCAGAGAAATCATGTCTATGCCCCGCAAAGAAACCGTTGCGATGATAGCCCGGGCTGTTGATTTGGGCAGGAGCCTGGGAGCTGAAATTGTAGGATTAGGAGCCCTAACCTCTGTTGTGACCGGAGGTGGACGGCTGGTGGTAGGACGTGATGTAGCTATAACCAGTGGCAACAGCTTTACCACCCTGATGGCCATCGAGGCATTATATTCAGGAGCTGAGAAAATGCACCTGGACTTTGCTTATTCTCGGGGTGCGGTGGTTGGCGCAACAGGATCCATTGGTAGAGCCTGTGCTTTATTAATGTCTGACAAAATGAAGCATATCGTTTTATTAGGCAACCCCGAACGGGCTAACAGCAGCAAGCTGCGTTTAAATTCCCTGGTCCGGGAGATTATTCGGCGCGCTTACCAGAGACTGGAAATGGGAAGCCGTGAAGGAATGAGCGCATGGCTTCATGAAGCGCTGACCGCTTTAAGCCGGAAGCAGACATCCATTGCCTCCACCTATAGCCAACAACTGGTGGGGGGAGAAGAAATGGATATAAACCAATTGGCGCTTATTAGTAAATATATCGGTTTCGCCTGTCCCCTGGAAATCAGCCTCAACCTGGCGGCAACCCTTCCCCGTTGCCAGATGATCGTGGCCGCCAGCAATTCCCCGGAATATTTAATTCATTCCGAGCACCTGGCCCCGGGAACTGTGGTATGTGATGTTGCTCGCCCCGCAGATGTCCATCCCGAGGTAATAACCTTCCGGGATGATATCCTGATATTGGAAGGGGGGCTGGTTTGTTATCCGGACAAGATAAGCTTTGGTCCCAATCTGGGTTACCGGGATGGGGTCAATCTGGCTTGTTTGTCAGAAACGGTCTTATTGGCCCTGGAAGGCGATTTTAGGGATTATAGTATCGGTAACCGCTTGTCCCTGGATGTAGTAGACTATCTTAAGCAACTGGGGGATAAGCATGGTTTTGGTCTGGCGGGATTAAAAATGGGCAATCATGAAATAAGTGATGATAAAATAGAGGAAATATATAAGAATTCCCGGCAAACGGTTATGGTCGAAAACATGTAATCCCGGGGAAGCATATCTACAGCAATAAAGGATCCCCCTTCTCTCTAGGCAGGGGGATTTCTAGTTGCCTGAAGGATATGATAAATTATATGATAGAAACAGTATGTTTACCATCAGCGGCACGGGAAATGCACTGCCGGCAATGAGGGGCTGACTGCAACCACTATAACCCAGGGGAGAGAACCTGGTGTCGGCAAGTTTATTAAAAAGGGTGGAGGTATAATGCAGGGAAAAGAAATTCGGATAAAAAAGGATGGAAAATGGTATTTTGGCAATGCCGAGATGTTTCGCCGGGATATCGTCAATCTTCTGGCCAAGAATATACAAAAAGAGAATGGGGAATATATGATTCGCCTTGGAGATGATTGTAATCCCCTGGTGGTAGAAGATGTTCCTTATTATGCTACGGGGCTGGTGGAAGGGAACCGGCATCTTAAACTGGTATTTCATGACAAACAGGAATTTCTGTTGGACCGGGAAATAAAAATCCATTTTAAGGGGGATGTCCCCTATATCAGTTTTCGTTGGGACGGGGATACCCGCTTAAGCCGGGGGATATATTGGAAACTAAGTGATTTTTATGATATCCGGGGAGAAGAAGTATATATCGTTCCTCCGGGATTGTAATCTGCTTGGGAGCAAGATAAACAACAGACTTTTCATACGGGAATAAAGCCTTTCATTTCTTATCAAAAGCCCGGAAACGAAAAAAGGGCCTGGCCGGATCATCCGGCCAGGCCCTGGGAAGTCGTGGTTTTTATTTCCAGCAGCAGCGTGTTTTAAAGGCGGCTCAGATGAGGGGGACGGAACATTGATTCATCTGTGCTGAGAGCGGTGCGGATTGCTTGCAGCATTTCTTCCCGGTCACGGGGGATATATCCATTAATATCCCAGTAATTAGAAATATGATCACTTAAGACATAGCTGTTATCGCAATCCAGGTTTTCAATAAGGGTTCGTATTTCCATCAATGCTTCATGGGGACTTAATAAGATAAATTCACCTTTTTGGTAATCCTCAAACAAAGGGGTGCCCGGGATAGGGACAAAGGTTCTCAGTCTAATGAACTCAGGGTTGATAGCGCTCAAGACTCTGGCGCTGTTCAGAGCGTGTTCCCTGCTTCTTTCCCGGCCTCCGATTCCTACCAGATAATACTCGCTAACCTCGATTCCTGCCTGTTTAAGTTTCAATCCGGCTTCAATGATTTCCTGGGCGTTGGTTCCTTTTTGGATTTTCTCCAGGGTAATATCATCTCCACTTTCCATGCCCATATGGATGCGGCTCAGGCCGGCATTTTTCAGTTTTTCTATATCCCCGGCGCTTTTATGATTGACATAGCGGGCGGATCCGTATAAGGTGATCCGTTCTAAACGGGGAAAAAGCTCGTAGGCATAATTAAAAATCTCCAGGAGTTGTTCGGTTTTCATAATGATGGTGTTGCCGTCGGGAAAAAAGATGGCCGGCACATCACTGCCATAATAATTGCGAGCCGATAACAAATCCTGTTTAATATCTTCTACAGAACGGATTTGAAACGCAACATCCTTGTAAAGAGGGCAAAAAGTACACTTGTTATGGGGGCAGCCAATGGTAGCCTGGATCAGGATACTGTTGGCTTCACTGGGTGGACGATAAACGGTTCCGGTATAACGCATGGCATATCTCCTTTCATAGAACCTCCTGCAACAATAGATTATCAGATTGTTGCACTGAATCAAAGTCTTTCGGGCACAAAGGGTCAGGCAGTTGATAGTATAAAGGTTGTATAATAAGTAAAATAATAATATTATTAAAATAGCTAGTCTGAGCGGAAACAAAAGGCAGGTAAGGAGGAAAGGGCCGGACAAATGATTGTGAAATCCTTCACTGCCAGTAAGGGGAAAAGGATTTGATAGAATGTCTTTAAAAGTGCTGATTGTGGATGATGACGCAAAAGAACGGATTGTATTACGGTATATTCTGGAACAGATAAAAGATATAGAGATTGTAGGGGAGGCGGTTCACGGGTTTGAAGCAT
>PWPP01000011.1 GCA_003558625.1 Syntrophomonas sp. | reverse complement strand
GAGTTTGCCGTCGGCTTCCTTCAGATTCCCCGTCACCGGGGACACCCTTGCCTTAAGCTATGTGCTTGGCACTGTCGACCCGCACTCGGGACTTTCCCCCGTTAGATTGCGCCCATGCCGGGCGCACATAAAAAAACCACGCGCTCTGGCGTGGTTTTGGTCTTTCAGTGGCAGGGGAGACAGGAATCGAACCCGCAGCCCCCGGTTTTGGAGACCGGTGCTCTACCGATTGAGCTACTCCCCTGTGTCAGCAAAATTTATTGTATCATAGTTTATGGTATGATTCAATAGATAATAATCCGGTTATAAAGTGGCGAAATAGCGATAAATATTCTATAGTAGTACATATAATCTTTCATTATATTATGAGGCGGTGAAAGCTTTGAGTATGAATAAAGTAGTGGTGCTTATGGGCGGTAAATCTGCGGAAAGGGAAGTGTCCCTGCGCAGCGGGGCCGCGGTGGCCCAGGGCCTTAAGCGTAAAGGGTATGAGGTAAAAGAAGTCGATCTGAACAAGAAAGCGATCCAGGAGATAATGGATTATGCTCCCGATGTGGTGTTTATCGCCATGCATGGAAAGGACGGGGAAGACGGCCATGTGCAGGGGGTGCTGGAGATCCTGGAGATCCCCTATACCGGCTCGGATGTTGCTACCAGTGCCATCTGCATGAATAAATTATTGAGCAAAAAGTTATTGAGTTATGAAGGGATTCCCACCGCGGAGTTTATCATTTTTGATCGCCGTGACGGGCAGTCCCTGGAGGAGATCAAGCAGGCGGCCCTGGAAAAACTGGGGGTGCCGCTGGTGGTGAAGGCGGCGACCCAGGGTTCCAGCATCGGGGTATCCATCGTTAAGGACCAAGCCGGGATCATCCCGGCGACGGAGCTGGCCTTCTCCTACGATAAGGTGATCTTTATGGAAAAATACATCGAGGGAACCGAAGTCACCGTTACCGTTGTGGGCAATGAACAACCGGTGGTTTACCCGCTGATCGAAATAACCAGTGAAAATGAGTTTTTTGATTTTGAGTCCAAGTATACACCGGGGATGTGCGCCCATATTATTCCGGCCCGCATTGATGACGCCATTAAAGAAAAACTGGAGCTGCTGGCAGCTAGGATCTACCGTTCTTTAAACTGTCGCGGTTTTGCCCGCATCGATTTTATGATCGATGGAGAGGGCCGGCCCTACTTTTTGGAGATCAACAATATCCCCGGTATGACGGAAATGAGCCTGGTTCCGGATTCGGCCCGGGCAGCCGGGATCTCTTTTGATGACCTGGTGGATCATATCATTCAGCTGGCCCTGCAAGATTAATTTCTTGCCTATGGACCCGGCAATCTGTTTGGCTGGGTTTGAGGCAGGAAAAATCTTCGCCATACAGTGCGGAGATGGCGGATCATGCACGGCAGCAATCAAGGCCGGGAGCAAAACTTTCCGGGCCAGGACAAGGAGAAATAAATTTGAATATAAGTATGGAGAGTATTGCAGATAAGGTGCTGCAGGGACAGCGCCTGACCCGGGAAGAAGGGATTTTCCTCTACCGTTCGCATGACCTGCTGACCCTGGGCGAACTGGCCCGCCGGCAGAAGAAAGAAAAATCCGGATCTTATGTGTTTTTTAATGTCAACCGCCACATCAACCTGAGCAACGTGTGCCATGCCCGCTGTCAATTCTGCGCCTTTGGCCGGGATCAAGAGGATCCCGGGGCTTACCTGATGACGGTGGAAGAGGCCTTTCAGTTTGGAGCCGAGGCCGTTCCCTTTGGCATTACCGAATTCCATATCGTCAGTGCCCTGCACCCGGATATGGGACTGGACTATTACCTGGAGATCATTTCCCGCCTGCATGAGGCCTTTCCCTCTATTCATATCCAGGCCTTCTCAGCGGCAGAAATTGTTCATTTTACCCGCATCAGCGGCCTCGCCCCGGAAGAGGTTTTGAAAAAGTTGCAGGCGGCGGGCCTGGCTTCTCTTCCCGGTGGAGGAGCGGAAATATTAAAGGATGACTTGCGACAAAAAATATGCCCCAACAAGGCCAGCAGCGAAGAATGGCTGGAGGTGCACCGGGTAGCCCATAAACTGGGCATGAAAACCAACTGCACCATGCTCTACGGTCACCTGGAATCCATCGAGGACCGCATCGACCACCTGCTGCAGTTGCGCCGGCTGCAAGATGAGAGCCCCGGTTTTAAAGCCTTCATCCCCTTGCCCTTTTTGCCCGATAATACTGGCCTGGAGCATATCCGCAGGACTTCAGCGGTGGATGACATTAAGACCATTGCTATATCCCGCTTGATGCTGGATAATATTGACCATGTGAAGGCCTTCTGGATCATGCTGGGGCTGCCGGTGGCCCAGATCTCCCTGGAGTTCGGAGCCGATGACCTTGACGGCACGGTGATTGAAGAAAGGATCATGCATGCGGCCGGGGTGGAGACCAAAAAGGGGATTACCCAGGATGAGCTGATCCAGTGGATCCGGCAGGCCGGGTATATTCCAGTGGAACGGGACACCGTCTATAATATCCTGCAAAAATATGAAAGTTAGAGGTTAAACAGTATGCGCCCACGGGTTGGACATATTCAGTTTATTAATTGCTTTCCCCTGTTTTATGGATTGATTGAAAAGAAATTCTTGCTGGACATAGATTTAATCAAGGGTAATCCTACCGATCTTAACCGGATGCTGGCCCAGGGAGAACTGGACCTGGCACCCATATCCTCGATTGCCTATGCGCAAAACTATGACCAGTACCTGCTGATGCCTGATATATCGATCAGTGCCGATGATGAAGTGAAAAGCATTTATTTGTTCTCCAAGTATCCCATCGAGGAACTGGACCAAAAAAACATCGCCCTGGCCAATATCTCGGCCACCTCCCAGCTGCTGCTGAAAATTATCATGCAGAATTATTACCGGATTGTCCCGCGCTATTTTGCCTCAGCCCCGGAACTGCGGGCCATGTTGATGGAAGCCGATGCCGCTTTGCTGATCGGGGATGATGCCCTGCGGGCCAAGTACCGGCATGACCAGTCTCTCTATGTCTATGATTTAGGTCACCTGTGGAAAAAATACTCCGGATTGCCCATGGTTTTTGCCGTGTGGGCTATCCGCAAGGATTTTGCCCGTCGCTACCCGGAGCAGCTGCAGGTGATCCGCAAGACCTTTGTAGATTCCATCCAGTTAAGCCTGGAGCAAGTGGAAGCGGTGGCGGCCAAGGCGGCCCAGTGGGAGGATTTTACCACCCAGTATCTGATTGAGTACTTCCGGGTACTGCGTTTTGATTTCGATGAAGCCCAGCAGCAGGGTCTGCTGGAATATTACCGCCAGGCCTACCGGTTGGGGGCCATCGCTGAGGTTCCCGAACTGGTTTTTATGGATAAAGAATAGGAGATGCTATGCAGTACCATGATATTTTAAACCGGGTGGCGGCCGGGGAGCGCATGAGCGAAGAAGAGTTTATACACCTCTTTCACCAAGGCGACCTGTTGCAGATCGCCTGCTGCGCCAGTGAAGCCCGTCAAAAGAAATTACCGGGAAACATTGTTTCTTTTATCATCGACCGTAATATCAACTATACCAATATCTGCTCCTGTCAGTGTCTCTTCTGCGGCTTTTACCGCAGCGACGGGGATGCTGACGCCTATGTCCTGTCCCGGAAAGAACTGTACGGGAAAATCGATGAAGCCCGGGCCCTGGGAGCCACCCAGCTAATGATCCAGGGGGGGTTAAACCCGGATCTTACGATAGAATTCTTTGAAAATATGTTTCGCGCTATTAAAGGCCGTTATGATATGACCATCCATTCTCTCAGCGCTCCGGAAGTGGATTATGTAGCCCGCATTTCCGGGCTGGGACTGGATGAAGCGCTCCTCCGTTTAAAGGAGGCCGGCCTGGATTCCCTGCCCGGCGGGGGAGCGGAGATCTTACACGATGACATCAGGCAAAGCATCAGCCCTCATAAAATATCTACCGCCAGGTGGCTGCAGGTCATGCAATGTGCCCACCGGGCAGGCCTGGAAAGCACGGCTACCATGATGATGGGGACGGTGGAGGAGATCGGCCATCGGGTGGATCACCTGCGCCGCATACGGGAGCTGCAGGATCAAACCGGGGGGTTCCGCAGTTTTATTGCCTGGACCTACCAGGGTGGAGCCGGCACCCGCATGCTTAAAAATCATAAAGTCACTGCCCTGGAATACCTGCGTTTTCTGGCCCTGGCCCGCCTCTACCTGGACAATGTGAAGCATATCCAGGGATCATGGCTGACTCAGGGAGCCGCTACCGGCCAGATGTCCTTGTTTTTTGGAGCCGATGACCTGGGCAGTATCATGCTGGAAGAAAACGTGGTGCGCTCGGTAGGGGTGAAAAACCGGTTGGACCTGGCCGCCATGATCGAGCTGATCCGTCAAGCCGGCTTTATTCCCGGCCGCCGGGATACGCAATATAATATTGTGGAAACCTATGAATAAGAGGCAGGGGGATAAGATGGAGATACCCCGTTGTGACATAGCCTTCATCGGAGGATCGAGTACCCTGACGGTGAATATTCCCGAAGAGTTGCACCTGGATGAGGTGACCGTTGAGGCAGCGGGCCTGGTTTTTGCTACCCCGTTCGGTCCCAGCCCAGAGTTTAAGCTGTTTACGGTGCCCAATCATTTCAGCGGGGAAAAGAGTCGCATCATCAGCTGCCGCATGCACGGTTGGAGAAAGGGTGTCAGCCGGGCTGCCGCTTCCCAGCAGATTTTCTGGGTTTTCCAGGCCGCCGGGGTAACCCGAGTACTGGCTGAGGGGGGAGTGGGAGCCATCAACCACCTGCTGGATCCCCGGGACTTAATCATCCCCCATGATTATATGGATTTTTCCCTGCGCAAAGATGTGGCCCTGGACAGTCGCTATCTACTTATTATGCGCGAGGCACTGTGTTGCCAGCTGCGCGATTTACTGGGGGTGCACAGCCGGCAGGCATGGCCGGGCCGGGTCTACAACCGCGGCATTTATGTCAATACCGAGGGGCGCCATTTTGAAAGCCCGGCAGAAATCAGCCTGTTTAAAACCGGGGGAGCGGACATAGTGGGGCAGAGTCTTTGCCCGGAAGTTTATCTGGCGCGGGAAATCGGGGCCTGTTATGCCGGCCTCTATTTAGTGGTAAACTATGCTGAGGGCATTGTTGCCCCCTGGCAGCATCAGGAGCTGGCGGAGATTTTTTACAGTGAAGGGTATGCCCTGGCCCGGATTCTCATGGAGACCATCCGCCATATCCCGCCGGAGCGTGCCTGTAACTGCCATGATTTAAGGAAGGAAACCCTACTGAAAGGAATTTATTAAAGGAGGCTGTTGATGGAAAGAAATAGAAGGAATTTGATCCCGATAGGAATAGTGGTGGCCTTAATACTCATTATTTCCGCCGCCAGCAACTACTATGTGGATTGGTTATGGTTTCAATCACTGGATTATTCAAGTGTGTTTACTACTACCGTTTTAACCAAAATCGCTGTGTTCGCAGCTTCATTCCTGCTGGCATTTATCATTATTTATTTTAACCTGCGTGTCTGCCAGAAGGGATTCAAGCCATGGGACTGGTCTTCCCGCACGGAAGACGGCCGGGATATTCTTTATCTTAATGAAAATGTAAAAACACTGGGACAGCAACTACTCCAAAGCAAGCGGATTTCGTGGGTCTTTTTGGGCTTGGCAGCATTTGGCGGTCTCATGGTTGCCTCCATGTCCGTTGATAGCTGGCTAACGGTACAGATGTACTTAAAGCAAGTGCCCTATGGCCTGTCTGACCCCATTTTTAGCAAGGATCTGTCTTTCTACTTCTTCGTTTTGCCCTTTTTCCAGTTGATATATGGCACCTTAATGGTAACCCTGATCCTAACCCTGGGTGTGGTGGGGCTGGTTTATGTCATCAATATAGGCCCGGACCTGATCTTTAAGGAATGGGGGGATATGGACCATATTAAAAAACACGCCTTTGCCATTCTGGCGGCTATTTTCCTGCTGCAGGCCTGGGGTTATTTCCTATCGGCCTATGGTATTCTCTACTCTACCAGTGGCATTGTTTTTGGAGCCACCTATGCCGATATCCATGCCAAGTTGCTCTCCTACCGGGTGCTGCTGGTAACCGCACTGGCACTCGCCGGGATTTTTATCGCCAATATGTTCATCAATAAGAGCAGAATCATTTTTATCGGCATTGGAACCTGGATCGCGGTAGCCATCTTGCTGGGCGGGGTCTACCCCCTGGCTCTGCAGAATTTTGTGGTGCAGCCCAATGAATTCAACCGCGAACAAGAGTATATCAACTATGCCATAGAGTTTACCCGGGAAGCCTATGCCCTGGACCGGATCAAGACTCAAGAGGTGGAAATCGACTATAATCTTACCTCCGAAGCGATCGATAACAACCGCGCCACCATTGACAATATCCGCCTGTGGGACTGGGAGCCGCTGAAGGATACCTACCGCAGCCTGCAGGAACTGAGATTGTATTATGTTTTTAATGATATTGATATTGATCGTTACACCATTGACGGCAGGTATCGCCAGGTTATGTTATCGGCCCGGGAGTTGGACCAGCAGGACCTGCCGGCTCAGGCTCAAACCTGGGTCAACCAAAAGTTGATCTATACTCACGGCTATGGCATTGCCATGAGCCCGGTGAATGAAGTGGCTCCCCAGTCAGGTTTCCCGGAATTTATCATCAAGGATATCCCGCCCCAGTTTTCCACCGACCTTACCATCACCCGCCCGGAAATCTATTTTGGCGAGCGCACCGACAACAATGTCATGGTTAACACCCTGCAGCAAGAATTCGATTACCCTATGGGAGACCAGAATGTTTTTACCACCTATGAAGGAGACAAGGGAATCCGTATCAATTCCTATTTCCGCAAGCTGGCCATCGGGTGGAACCTGAGAGACTATCGCTTATTGCTGTCTTCCGATATCACCAATGACAGCCAGTTGCTGATGAACCGGAGCATTATTACCCGGGTGAAGAAGCTGGCCCCATACCTGTATTTTGACCAGGACCCCTATATTGTCATAAATGATGACGGCCATCTTTACTGGATCCTGGATGCCTATACCTTTACCAATAAATACCCCTATTCCGAACCGGTCAGCAACCAGATCAACTATATGCGCAACGCGGTGAAAGTGGTCTGCAACGCCTATAGCGGGGAGATGCAATTTTATATCACCGATCAAGAGGATCCCATCATCCAGACCTATCAGAACATTTTCCCCGACCTGTACCTGCCGCTGGAAGAGATGCCGCCCAGTCTGCAGGCCCATATGCGCTATCCGGTGGATTTCTTCAGTGTCCAGGCAGAAATGTACAGTACTTTTCACATGCAGGATACCTGGGTCTTCTACAACAAAGAAGACAAGTGGGTGGTCCCCAATGAAATTATTATGAACCAGGAAAGAAAGATGGAACCGTATTACATGATTATGCGGCTGCCCGGGGAAGACAAAGAAGAATTCATCCTGATGCTGCCTTATACTCCAAACGGCAGGCCCAATATGATTGCCTGGCTCTGTGCCCGTATGGACGGGGACCATTATGGCAGTCTTCTGGTATACAATTTTCCCAAGCAGGAAACAGTATATGGGCCCATGCAGATTGAATCGCGAATAAACCAGAATACCTTTATATCGCAGCAGATTGCCCTTTGGGACCAACGGGGTTCCCGGGTATACCGCGGCAACCTGCTGGTGATTCCCATAGAGAATTCTATCCTCTATGTCGAACCCCTGTATTTACAGGCAGAGACCAGCTCTTTGCCGGAGTTAAAAAGGATTATCGTGGCTTACGGTAACCTGGTGGTGATGGAAGAAACCCTGGAAGCCGCGCTCACCTCCATTTTCGGTGCCCTGGAAGACGGCCGGATAGACGCAGTGATCCCCCCGCCAGCCTTGGATGAAGACGGGATTCTGGTGCCGCTGCCGCAGGACTTGCAGGCCCTGGTACTAGAGGCCCGCGATTACTACGATAGAGCCAATGCCGCCTTAAGGGCTGGAGATTGGAGCGGGTATGGTTCCAATATCGATCGGCTCAACGAAACCCTGAAGAAACTGGAACAGGGGGTAGCCGAGTAGGCTGCCCCGGTTTTCCCAGGGAGATTAAGACTTGGAGAGGGTCAAAGATGAAGAAATTAAAAGTTGTTTGCATGGGAGACAGCATCACCAGTGGTTTTCCCTTTCACCTGGAGGATTCCTGGGTGAGGATGCTGGGTGATGCTACCGGACACCAGTTTATCAATAAAGGGATTGCCGGGCATACCACTGATGATATGCTGTATCGCTTCAAGCATGATGTGCTGGCCTTACAGCCGGATTATGTCATTATCATGGGGGGGATCAATGATGTCATGTGCCGGGATTCCTTAAGCAGCATATGCCATAATTTTGAAAGCATGGTACGGATGGCCCAGGCCCAGGGGATAGAAGTCATACTGGGCCTGCCCACCGCCATTGATTACCCGGCGGAAGAAAAAGTACTGGCCCGTCTGCGGCAGTGGCTGCTGGATTTTGCCCGCGAAAAAAGGATTAAAGTGATCCCGTTTCACCAGGCATTTTATGACGAGGAAGGGAACCTGAGGAATGATTTATTGCTGGCCGATGGTGGGCATCCTTCCATGGCGGGGTACAAGGCTATGTTTCACGTTATCGACCCGGAACATCTATTTACACCGGACGCTAATGAGGATTAGGGGTTACGAACAAGTCTTCCATTTCCTGCTCTAAGGAAAATAATTTAACCGGGACCAGTTCCTCATCTTTGGCATCACTATACCGGGCCACCATAGCTGCGCTATTTTCAAGATCATCTCTGGTGATGTCCTGCATATTGCCGGACCGGATCAGGCCTTGAGGGCCTGGCCGGTTTTTTACTTTCAACAAATAATCACCGGTTTCAGCTATTTGCAGCAGGCGTTCATTTTCAGTATGATTGCGCCCAATAACCAGTAAGTAGTGAGGAGAAACATAGAAATGGCGTCCGACCAAGAGAATGCTAAATTCATCAGGTGTGGCAGCAGGAAATAGATCCAGGTATTGTTTCAGGCGCTTAGAGTACCCCGGGTTTGTTAACAAACATCCTCCTGCAGGAGAAGGGTAGTCCACGATACCATAATCTTGTGCCAGCTGTATTTGGATTTTACGGCTTCTGCCGCTGATTCCCAGCAGCTTGGTCCGGTCAACCCAACCTTTTTCTTCCGGGATCGTGACAGGAAGGAGCAATGCTGACAGAGGTCTTAGAATCAGTCCTTTGTATCCGGACAGCTTTTCAACCGCCATTAAAGAAGATTTGTTCTGACTCATGGGTCTTTGTCCCAGGACCTCACCGGAAAATATGAAGGACGCACCGGATTTTTTCATAAATTCTCCTGCTTTTTTAAGCATAAAACCATGGCAGTCAATACAGGGATTAAAATTTTTTCCATAGCCGTAATGAGGATTGTGCAGTAAATGCATATATTCATCACTTATATCCAAAGCTATGATTTCTATACCTAGAAATTTGGCAGCTTCATATGTGGCAGAAGTGGTGCCAAAAAAGGGCGTCACAAAAGTAAGGGCGGTAACTTCTATTTTCTGGTCTTTCATCAAACACACTGCCAGCTGGGAATCAAGACCCCCGGAGAATAAACTTATTGCTTTCAAAAACTTCTCTCCCTTAAACGGTATAATCCTTGTCACTGCAGACTTGGATCCCATTGTTCTCTAAAAGAGCTGCTGTTACACCATGTCCGGCAACTTTTTTTGCAATAAAACAACCGTTATAGATATAGCCCACACCACAGGAGGGACTAAAACTTTTTAAAATTGCCCGGGTGGCATTAATGCTTTGTCCAATATAAAGGGTTTCCCTGGCTCCTTTTATAAATTGAAGTGTCACATCCATGCCATCACTCGTATATACTCCGGCTTTCTTCTGCCACACGTCTTGCCCGTTACCTCCCTGTATTTCGGCTGCAGGCCGGGGTGTGGCTAGACCTCCAAGTTGTTCCGGGCATACCGGAAGGGCAGCACCACATTTAAACAAACGGTATAAATCCGGATGGAAATTATTGTGTCCATTGTATTTGCAGTTGATTCCACAAAGGCAAGCGCTTATTAGAAACATCTTGTTTTTATATCTCCTAAAAATGAAGGCAGTACTCGCTTTTTATCATTTTCCAGATATGGAGCATCTTCCCCGACCTTCCATTGAGGATGGTAATTTACAAAAAAACTTTACACTGTATGTAGTCATGTTACTATTTTAATAAGGGGCATGTCTATTGGATAATAAAGTAAATAGGGGGAAGGAAATTGGACCAAGAAAGACAGATAAAACAATTGAGGGCTATCGTTTTAGTTTTGGCGGCGGTGTTATTGGGTTTTATGATATTGGTGATCTCTAATTATTATATCGGTGAAGAGAATAGTGTAGCTCAGAATGAAGAGCCCCAAGTGATACAAAATGAGAATGAGATCATACCTGCTGCTCTTATTGGAGCACCGGGAGATATTGCTGATATGGTAGAAATAGTGAGCCCGGCAGTGGTGAACATTGAAACCAGTATTGTTAGAGATGTGTTTGATCCTTTTTTGGGTGATCCCTTATTTCGAGAGTTTTTTGAGGGACAGATTACTCCCAGGCAGAATATCCAAAGGGGTATAGGGACCGGATTTATCATCAGCGAAGAAGGCTATGTCCTGACCAACCAACATGTCATTAATAACGCTACGGAGATTATGGTCAATATTATCAATGAAGATCAGAAATACCCCGCTACAGTGGTTGGTCAAGATTATCAACTGGATTTGGCTGTATTAAAGATTGATGCAGAAAAAACCTTCAGTCAATTAAAAATGGGAGATTCCAGCAAGATTAGAGTAGGAGAATGGGTGATTGCTATCGGCAATCCTTATGGATTAGAACATACTGTAACTGTTGGCGTAATAAGTGCTACCGGACGTCCTATCAGAATTGAAGACCGGGTTTATAGTAATCTGATCCAAACAGATGCAGCCATCAATCCCGGGAACAGTGGGGGGCCATTATTAAATACCCGGGGAGAGGTCATTGGGATTAATACTGCGGTAGATGCTACTGCTCAGGGTATTGGTTTTGCTATATCCATTAATACAGCTAAAGAAGTATTGGATGAACTCATTGAAACCGGTAAAGTGATTAGACCTTATATGGGTGTATGGTTACAGGGAGTTGATGAAAATATTGCCCGGCAGCTGAATGTAGATCCCTACGGAGTAATCATAATCAATGTTGAACCTGGGAGTCCGGCCCAAAGAGCCGGTTTGAGGCAATATGATATAATCACGGAGATAGACGATACTGCCATTGAAGATTATGATGTTCTACAGGAACTGTTAAAAGAGAAAAACGTAGGGGATGAAATCATAGTAACGATTATCAGAAATGATGCCAGGATTACATTGCCCCTTATTTTGGCAGAAAAGCCCTGACGGTATAATTAAAGGATATAGCCAAATGTTGCAGAATACTCTATTAGACAAAATCAGGTGAGATCATTTCACCTGATTTAACGTTAGCCTGGGAAGGTGGGATGTGAGTGACTCGCTATACTGTAAAAAGAATCGGGGTTTTAACCGGAGGTGGAGCCAGCCCGGGTATCAATGCGGTTATTAGTGCTATTACCAAAACCGCCATAAATCAGTACAATATTGAGGTTATTGGTTTTATCGACGGTTTTAAGGGTTTAGTTGAAAACAAACATACCAGTCTCAGCCTGGATAAGGTCTCAGGCATTATGCATACGGGAGGGACCATTTTAGGAACTACCAACCGGGACAACCCTTTCCGGTATTTAATTAAAAGCAATGGAGAAATACGCTATTCTGATCAATCGCCACAGGTAGAAGAAAACCTGAAACGATTGGGACTGGATGGATTACTTATAATCGGTGGTGATGGGAGCTTAAATATTGCATACAAACTTTTTTCCTTGGGCTTAAATATCATTGGTATACCCAAGACGATTGACAATGATATTTATGGCACCGATGTAAGCTTTGGTTTTAATACCGCAGTAGACACCGCCTCCCAGGCATTAGATCGGCTCCATACCACGGCAGAATCACATCACAGGGTCATGATCATGGAAGTAATGGGACGCAATGCAGGTTGGATTGCATTATATGCGGGCATTTCCGGCGGGGCTGACATCATTTTAATACCAGAAATGCCTTATGATATTGATTCAGTCTTAAACAAAATTATGCAGCGCAGGAAGCATGGAAAAAAATTCAGTGTAGTAGTGATCGCGGAAGGAGCAAAACCAGGTGGGGGAGAGCAGATCATCAAAAAAACCATAGCTGAAAGCCATGAACGGTTCCGGTTAGGAGGAATTGGTCAAAAATTGGGTGATGATATAGAAAATAGAACGGATATTGAAACCCGGGTAACAGTTCTGGGGCATTTGCAGCGTGGGGGCTCTCCGGTGCCCTTTGACCGGATCCTAGCCTTGCGCTATGGTGTGGCCGCAGTAGACGCTTTAATGCAGTCCAGCTGGGGATGCATGGTCAGTTTACAGGGAGAGGAGATTACAACGGTACCTCTTAAAACGGTAGTTAGCCAACAAAAGCAAGTGGATCCTTCCGGTTCTATTGTTAGAGCAGCTAAAGAAATTGGTATCAATTTTGGTGATTAAGAGGAGTGATGCAGGTATGCAAAGTATTGGCGTATTGGGAGCCGGTATTATGGGAGCTGGAATCGCGCAAGTGGCTGCTCAGGGGGGTTATAATGTATTGCTCAGGGATCTGCAGCACTCATTAATCCAAAACGGCTTAAACACAATAGAAACTAACCTGGACCTGCTAATAGAGGATAAAAAAATAGATCCTATTGAAAAAAGCACAATATTAAGTAGAATAAAGGGGACAACTGATTTATCTGCTTTATCGGGAGTGGATTTGGTCATTGAAGCCGTAGTGGAAAACCTGACGGTGAAAAAACAACTTTTTGCCGAATTAGACAGCATATGCGCGAAAGAAACCATTTTAGCCACCAATACTTCTTCTTTATCCATTACCGAAATTGCAGCAGCAACCCAAAGAAGTGACCGGGTTTTGGGCATGCATTTTTTCAACCCGGTACAGGAGATAGACTTAGTCGAGTTAGTAAAAGGCTTTGAAACCTCTGATGCCAGCATTTCAAAAGTTAAACGGTTTTTAGAGAACATCAATAAAGAATATATCACAGTCAAAATCGATAGTCCGGGCTTTATCGTTAACAGGGTTTTATTAATTTTTATTAATGAAGCTATCAGTGTATATGGAGAAGATGTTGCTTCGGCAGAGGACATAGACCGGGCTATGAAGCTGGGTGCCGGAATGACAATAGGGCCATTAGAACTAGCCGACAAATTAGGTTTGGACAATTTATATGGATTATTATCTGTATTTTATAATGAATTTAAAGATGTAAAATATAGACCCCATAATATTTTTACCAGCATGGTGCGGGCAGGTTATTGGGGGAGAAAAACAGAAAAAGGCTTTTATAAGTATGAAGATTAAAGAGGAGGCTATCGGTACATATGGATTTAGGAGTTAAAGTCTCCAGAGGCAAATGGATTGGGCTAATGGCAGGCTTTTTATTATTTGCTTTTATATTATGGGGCATAAACTATTCCCTGGGGCCAGATGATCTGGTATTAAAATTGATGCTTTATTTTCCTGCCTTTCTTTGTTTGGGCATCTATCTTATCGTCTTATTGGGAAACTTTAATCTAAGATACAAGATTGAGGATGACTATTTTGTACTTAAGTGGGGCTTGGGTCAACGAAAAATTATCTGGGAAGATATTGCCCAGGTCAAAAAGGTCGAGGGGAAAGCTAACTTTTTTTCCTTGATCGCTGTTAGCTGGCCCGGTTATAAAGCAGGATATTATATTATTAAAGGCATTGGAGCAGCCAAAATGTTTGCCACAGACACTGAGGAGGGCTTTATTTTATTAGTTACCAATAAAGCTACCTTTGGTATTAAACCACAGTCTTTAGACGCAGGGGATATTTTGGCAGAAAAGAGCGGGAAGGAATTAATCCAGGTAAAAGTTGAAGAAATTCCCCTGCAGCAAAGGGGGGTAGACCCGGAAGAGGATCGTCTTTATTCCTTTTTGCTAAAAACGAATTATGCTGTCATGGCTTTGTATATCATATTTATGGCCCTGTTTTTCCCGGGATCAGCAGCCCCCGACATCACAATTTTGTTAGTCATCTTTGCCCTGGTCTTATTCTTTTTTAACATTAGCAATGCCAACCGGCTTATTCATTTTAGTGTTATAGGGGGATATTTTCTGTTATTATTATGCTTTGTGGTTACCACAATATTTTTCGTGTTATCTTTTATGGCCGTTATGGGATAGATTGACATAAGATATATTATGTAAACCAGTAGTAGGAAATGAAGAGAAAGAGGATAAATGAATTTAATGCAAATTGGTATTATTGGGATGCCTTTGGTAGGCAAAACTACACTTTTCGAGCTACTTACCGGCAGGAAACATAACCTGTGCCAAACGAAAACCAATGCTGCGATAGCCCAAGTACCGGATCCCCGGGTGGATTTTCTGAACCGGCTTTTTAAACCAAAGAAAACCAGTTATGTCCAGATAGAAATGATTGATATTCCGGGCCTGGTTCCGGGCAATGATAAAGGCACCCGGGTTTTTTTAGACCACATCAGAAAAGCCGATGCCTTAATCCATGTAGTAAGCGCATTTAATGATAGTATGGAGTCCGAAGATAGGCTCCATACCCTGGAAGACATAAAAAATATAAATATCGAACTCTTACTTGCGTACTTAGATCTGGTTGAGAAACGAATACAAAGAATAAAGGAAGGAAAGAAAAAAGGACAGTCTTTAAATGAAATACTTCTTTTGGAGAAAATCCAGGAACACCTGAGCAATGAAAATATTATAAGTGAACTTTCATTGAGTCACGAAGAGGAACAAATGTTGCAATCATACCAGTTCTTAACCGACAAACCTTTGATGCTTTGTATTAATCTGGATGTAAGCAATCTGAAGAATAGAGAGTACGAAGACCGGGATAAGATCCTCGAGTTTGCAAAACAGAAGAACATTCCCCTGGTTGAGATTGCAGTGAATATGGAAAAAGAAATCCAGGAGCTGGAAGAGGAAGAAAAGACCGAATTTATGGAGGATCTTGACTTAAAGGAACCTGGAACAAGTAAAATCTGCCGGGGTATATTTAATAGTCTGGAATATATTAGTTTTTTTACTGTTGGCGAAGATGAAGTGAAAGCCTGGCCGCTAAAAAAAGGAGCCACGGCAAAGACGGCAGCTGGAAAAGTTCATTCTGACATGGAAAAAGGCTTCATCCGGGCCGAGGTAGTTGCTTATGATGATTTGTTCCAGTATAAAACCATAGCAGCTGCCAGAGAAAAAGGACTGTATCGCCTGGAAGGGAAAGAGTATCTCGTTCATGATGGCGACATCATTAACTTTCGCTTTAATATTTAGAAGAGGGGTATCGCTGTGAATTCAATTATTATTGGTGCAGGTAAAGTTGGATTTAATATTGCCCAGCTCTTATCCATGGAGGAACATGATGTCGTGGTTATCGAGCTAGATGAGGAACGGATAAAAATTATTGAGGAATCCCTTGATGTGCAGGTGATTGAAGGGAGTGGTGCTTCCTGGGTTACCCTGGAGGCAGCCGGGGTAAAAAATGCCAGCATGGTGGTAGCAGTAACAGAGATGGATGAATTAAACATGATTGCCTGCCTGCTGGCCAAACAGTATGGGGTGAAGACAACCATTGCCCGGGTACGGAATACTGATTACCTGGAAACATCCCATTTTTCTCCGGAAGCCTTACTGGGGATTGATTTAATCATTAACCCGGAACGGGTTACAGCGCATGAAATATCAAAGATCGTGCGTAATCCAGAAGCATTAAACGTGGATTATTATGCCCAGGGACGTGTACAGCTGGTGGAACTGCTGGTGGAACCCAGCTCACCCCTGATCGGGAAAAAGCTGAAATCGCTGGATACCAGTAAATATGTTATCGTCGCCATTATCCGCAGAAACAACATGATCGTTCCCGGGGGGGAGGACGCCCTGGAGACAGGAGATCATATCTATGTTATGACCAACACTGATGACATGAAGGAAGTTTTAAAAATACTGGGCATCGCCCGGAAAAAGGTAGAAAACATTACCATTTTGGGAGCCGGGCGCACCGGTTACTACCTGGCCCGGACCCTTGATGAGGAAAAAATACCGGTCAATGTCAAGATCATTGAAAAAGACGGGAAAAAAGCGCGATCAATGTGCAGCAGGCTGAAAAAAGCCATGATTATTCATGGTGACGGCAGTGACCTGGACCTCTTGGAATCAGAGAATATCGACCGTTCAGATCTTTTTGTGGCGGTAACCAATGATGATAAGATTAATCTCCTCTCCTGTCTGATCGCCAAAAATTTGGGAGTCGGGAAAACCATCGCCAAGATTAACCGCTCCGATATCATCCCTCTGGTCTCCCAGATCGGCATTGACGTGGTCTTGAGCCCGCGGATTCTGACCGCCGGGGCCATCCTTAAATATATTCGCCGGGGAGATATTATATCGGTGACGGTTCTGGGAGAAAACCGGGCAGAAATGCTGGAACTGGTAGTACAATCCGGTTCTTTTGCCGTGAACCGCAAGCTGATGAAAATTAAGTTTCCGGCCGGTTCGGTTGTCGGGGCCATTGTCCGGGAGGGCAAGGTTATTATTCCCAGTGGGGAGAGCCAGATCCAGGCACATGACCACCTGCTGGTGTTCACCCTGCCCAAAAGCGTGCAGAAGGTGGAAAAATTGTTTATCGATGGAGGCAAAACCCTGTGATCCGTTTACCGGTTATTGCCAATTATATTGGCAGGATACTGGTTATCGTGGGGATCGCCATGCTTTCTTCCACCTTCTGGGCGCTATATTTTGAAGAAGAGATGTTGAGCCTGCTAATCCCGGCCTTGCTGACCATCGCCGCCGGCCTGGTTCTGAGCATCAATTACCGCCTTTACATCAATATCAATTACCGGGAGGGTTTCGCCATTGTCACCCTGGGCTGGGTAGCCGCCTGTATCTTTGGCACCTTGCCCTATTTTTTTAGCGGGTTGTTTACTCCGGCCGATGCCTTGTTTGAGACGGTTTCCGGGTTCACCACCACCGGAGCCACGATTCTGACCGATATCGAGGTCATACCCAAGGGGCTGCTTTACTGGCGCAGCCTGACCCAGTGGCTGGGGGGCATGGGAATCATGGCCCTGTTCGTGGCCATCATCGCCGGGATCGGGGTGCGGGCCAACCAGATCTTTAAAGCGGAGATCCCGGGACCGGTATCCACCAAAATCAGCCCCCGCATCAAAGAAACGGCCAAGCTCTTATGGTATACCTACGTGGTTTTGAGTGTCATCCTCTTCATCCTGCTCTATGCCTTCGGCATGACCGCTTTCGATGCTTTTATCCATACTTTCAGCACCATGGCCACCGGGGGATTTTCCTCTAAAAATGCCAGTGTGGGCTATTTCAGCCCCATCATTCAATGGACCATCATCGTCTTCATGTTCCTGGCCGGGATCAACTTTGCCCTGCATTACCTGGCCTTTAAAAACAAAAGCCTGAAGGGATATCTGGCCAACCGTGAGCTGAGGCTGTTTGCCCTGGTGGTTGTTATCGCAACCGTCATCGTCGTCTTCGGGCTGAGCCAGATTGGGGCAGGGGAGGAAAGACTGCGTACCGGCCTTTTTCAGGTGTTAAGCATCGTCACCACCACCGGTTTTGCCACCTCGGACTATAATACCTGGGCCCACCTGGATCAGGGGGTTATACTCTTTCTCATGTTCCTGGGAGCCTGTGCCGGTTCCACCAGCGGCAATATAAAAATGGGACGCTATCTTATTGCCCTGGAGCGCGGGGTAGTGGAATTAAAAAGAATGATTCATCCCAAAGCCATGATCCCCCAGCAATACGGGGACAAATTACTGGAGGAGAGCCTGGTCATCAACGTGCTCCAGTTCTTTTTTCTCTACATGCTCTTTATGCTGCTGGGAGCCCTCTTACTGGCCCTGATGGGGCTGGATTTACTGACCAGTTTGACCGCCTCCCTCTCCTGCATCAGCAATATCGGCCCCGGTTTCGGGCGCATCGGTCCTACCGAGAACTACGCCTTTATCCCAGATGCCGGCAAATACCTCCTCAGCTTCCTCATGCTGCTGGGCCGTTTGGAAATCTATCCCGTACTGTTAATGCTGCTGCCAGACTACTGGAGAAAGTGAAATACGGGGTCAGGCTTTAAACTTCACCAAAAATGATGTTAGTCGCAGAAATCGGTTCCATCCAGCTCTTTTATTGTGGATTTGAGGGTTGATAAATGGGGATGGGATGAAATAGCAAAAGAACACTCAATTCAAGAACGGTCCCCATTTTTCTCGTGGCGGATTACCTGGCAGTCAAAATGCAGTATTTCTACTGTCTCCGGAAAGAGCAGGATGGTATCCTTGATTTTATTAGAAAAATTATCCAGGTCGTTGAGTTTGCCGCTTATGGCGCTAAAACCGATACCGGAACGCTGCCAGAGATCATGATGAGAGACTTCGGCAATAGAAATATTATAACGTTTTCTGACCCGGTCAATAATTGAATTGATAACCTTGCGCTTTTCCTTTAGTGAAGAAGAAAAAGGCAGAAAAATCTCGGCATATCCGTAGACTATATACATATGGCCCTCCCACGCACTTCCACAACTTCCTATAACAAACATTATGTAAACTAAGAAAAAAGTACCCCGAGGGGGACCAAATCCCCCCTGCCGGCACCTCATTTTGCACCGTGTATTTGCATTATATAATATAATGTAGGCAGCGGCGAAGACTTCTCGGGTATATTTGGCAATGGTTGCAGGATAATTTTTGCGACGAAATGTTTCTTGATCTGTGTGTGTTGTTATGTTTATATTATGAAGCGATATAAAAAAGTGGTTGATAGTGGTGCTGGCACTTTATAGTAATTTTCTGGAATTAGCAGTCTAGGTGTAGAATTAGGTTATCAAGCCTTGCCGCTGGGAAACGAGAAGAGCGAGACTTTGTATGGAGGGTGTATATGATGTTGAAAACGTGGACTTTGATCCTGGTGATATTAATGGCTGCCGGCGGCGCTTGGTTCCAGCCGCAGCCCGGCGCGCCCGGGGACAGCGATATGATCACTCCCCAGGAAGTGATGCGCTTGCTGGAGCAGGCAGATCCGGGCATGGTGCTGGTAGATGTGCGTACCGGGGAAGAATACCGGGAAAGCCATATTCCCGGAAGTATCCTGGTGCCGCTCCTTGAGCTGGCAGAAACTATGCCCTTTTTCGTGCCGGATAGAGAGCAAATTGTGGTGATATATTGTCGTAGCGGCAACCGCACCAAAACGGCCCGCCCCATATTGTTGGAACTGGGCTACAAGCAGGTATATGACCTGGGAGGGATCATAGACTGGCCCTATGATGTGGTCAAAGATCAAAATTAATACATTTTGCTTTATACCAAGAGACACCTCCTGCTGCTGTACATTCAATTTTGTCAACCGTCCTGGACTGTGAAGTCCTGCATGGCTGCTCCACCTGCTCCAATACATTCTATTTTTTCAACCCGTTCAGATAGGACAAAATATTTGGCCCCAGGTCACTGACCACGTAGCCCCCTTCTAAAACGGAAAAGGTGGGCAGGTTTAATCCTCCCAGTATTCGCCCGATCTCCCCATATACCTCGGTGGAAAGACTGAGTGAAGCCAGCGGGTCCCGGCTATATCCATCGAATCCGGCGGATACGGCCAGCTGTTCAAACTCCATGTCCCCTACCCCCTGCAGGGCGGAAGTCAGGGTTTCCAGGTATTTTTCATCGCCGGTATTGCGGGTCAGGGGGAAATTGAAGATGTTCTGACGGGAGCCATGCCCGGTCCCGGGAAAGATACCGGAACGGTGAAGAGAAATATAGACGACCTGGGGATCACCCAGAAAGATATCTTCCGTGCCGTTGCCGTGATGGGCATCAAAATCGACGATCAGGGTTTTCAGCCCTGATTTTTTTACCGCCACCGCCAGGTTATTGAAATAACAGAACCCCCCGAGATAGTTTTTCCCGGAATGGTGCCCCGGCGGCCGCATGATACTGAACCCCTGGACTTCCCGGGCTTTAACCGCCGCACCGGCGGAGAGGGAGGCATAATGGAAGATATTTTCATAGGTGGGACTGTCGAAATCAAAAAAATTGCCGGTCTTGACCTTGTCGATATGGCGGGCACTGTGGACCAGGCGCAGATCTTCTTCTGTTACCGGCTCCGGGGCTAAAATGGTAAAGTGCTGCTTTAAAAAATCATAGGCTGCCTTCACCCGCTCCGGGCTTTCCGGATGTCCCCTCTCCTTATAGTTGAGACATTCACGATCAAAAATGATATTCATGGGTTCCCCCTCCTTCACATATACCCGGTCTGTTTTTTGTTATGCGATGCTGCCGCCAGTACCGAATGAACTTGCCGGGCTATCTATATTTTACCATTTGCCTGTGAGATGTTTATTCATTTTTTATATTTTAGCGGAGAGCATCTCTTCCAGGTTATCGAGAGAAGTATGAATGATTTTTATATTTTTTCCTGTCTGATCCCAAGGGCGGGCAAGGAGATTATCGCAAGTAAAATTCCGAAAACATGCCTTATTATGAAATTAATGGCAATATAAATATATGTTTATTAAATAAACAATAGTTAAATATTGCACTATAGACCCCTATTTAAAAGTATTTTATGCCTGTTTTGGCTTTCGTTCGGGGGAAATATATTCTCGCAATAATATCCTGTGATCAAGGTGGGTGTTCTATAGGTTCAGGTTAAATTATTCCTGGCAGGAATAGCATAGAAGAGATTGACCTTTTCTGACCATTGCTGAAATAAATGGCCGCTTTTATTATCAACGGCACTTTGCGGAAAAGGATTTCTTTATCAGCCTGGATATGATATAAAAGGTGGTGAGGTGGAATATATGAGATTTAACCAGCGCTTAAATATGATTATGAATCTAACCGAAACCACCAACCGGGTTCTGGCCCAGCAGGTTTCCCTGGATCCCTCTTATATCAGCCGCCTGCGCCGGGGGGAAAGAAACCCGGCTAAAAACGAGAATTATATCAAGATGGCTGCCGGTTATTTTGCCCAGCGCTGCCAGGCCCCCCACCAGCAGGCAGCCCTGGCCGACGCGATGAAGTTAGACGTGCAGGAAATACCGGCCGACAGCAAACAAATGGCCGAGTTGATCCATCAGTGGCTGCTGGAGACACCACCCAACCGTAAAAAGGATGTAGAGGAATTTATGGATGGGATTTCACAGTTTCATTTTAAAAAAAACCTGTCGCAACCGGAACCGTATTTTTCACAGCATCTGCTCTCCTCTATTCCTGAAGCCGCTGCTTTTCGTGGCATTGATGGCAAGCGCAGGGCGGTCCTTTCTTTTCTCCAGCTGCTGCAGCAGAGTCCCCAGCCTCAAACAATGCTCTTATACAGTGATGAAGACCTGGCGTGGCTTATCGACTGCCAGGTATTCCGGGGACAATGGACCTCCATGCTGGCCCAGGCGATCCGACAGGGACATAAGATAAAAATCATCCATTCCCTCAGCCGCAACCTGGAAGAGATGTTCTCCGCTATAGAGGAGTGGCTGCCCTTGTACATGACCGGCGCTATTGAACCCTATTACTATCCCAAGACCAGGGACGGGATTTTCCGCCGCACCCTCTTCATCGCCCCGCAGACCGCAGCCGTTTTTTCTTCTTCCGTCTGTTCCAATACGGACAGTACCGCAAATTTTTTAGTCACCGGAACCGAGATCATTGAGGCACTGGCCCAGGAATTCCATGACTACCTGGAGCTTTGCCGCCCCCTCATGCTCATTTTGACCCGGGAAGGGTTGAAACAGTTTTCTTTGAACCTGAACGAATTCGAACAGGAAGAGGGCCGCACCATCCTGTTGACAGACACCATGTCCAGTTTTTCCATGCCGGCCGAGGTGGTCCAATCAGTGATCTCCCGCTGGCCCGGTGCTTTTAAAAAAGAGCTGCTGGCGTATCAGCAGCAGCGGGCGGCTAATTTTGAACAACACCTGCAACGATATGAGTTTATCGAGATCGTCAAGTACCCGGACATGGATGAAATAGACCGGGACCGGCTCAGTGTGACCATCATCAAGCTTTTAGGAGCGGGTGAATCCTATTATACCCGGCAGGAATACTGTGACCACCTGGAAAACATCATACGGCTGCTGCAGAAGTATCCGCATTACCAGGTCTACCTGGCCGACCGGGAGGAGATTCCCCGGGCTTTAATCTATGTCAAGGAAGATGTGGGCGTCATCGTGGCCAAGACCACCTCTCCCGCGGTAACCTTCGCCATCAATGAGAGCAACATGACGGCAGCCATCTGGGACTACATGCGCATCATGACCCAGAAGCTCTCCCGGAGCAAGCGGCAGAAAAAGGATACCATCAACCAGCTTAGCAAGATCATCGACGGTTTAAGACCATAGCTCCTGCTTGCCGCCGGTGCTGGTAAGCATGTACCAGCTAACTTTCACGATTGCCGCTATTCCCCGCTTTTTGTTTTTTCTCGGGGACACTGCCAATGGAGGTTGATTTTTATGGATCAGCGAGATCTGGAAAAAGTATTTGTAAAACATGGGTTTCATGATTTTCGATGGATATCCGGCCGGGACATCGTTATCGGCCAGTGGGTGCGCTTTAAATGTATGTTTATGTGCCACAACTACGGTCACAGTGCCGTATGCCCCCCCAATATGCCTCCTATCGAGGAATGCCGGGCTTTCTTTACCGAATACAGCCGGGTGGTGGTGCTGCACCGTGAGATCCAAACGGCAACATATGCACCAGACGAGGTCTTGCTCAGTGAGACCGATGAAAGCCTGTTAAACCTGGAAAAGGAAGTGTTTCTGGCCGGTTTTTATAAAGCCATAGCCCTGCCTATGACCGTCTGTTATCAATGCCGGGAATGCACCGGTAATATTACCACCTGCCGGCACAAAGACCGATCCCGGCCCAATCCGGAAGCCCTGGGTGTCGATGTTTTTACCACCGTGCGCCGGATCGGATACCCTATTGAAGTGCTCACCTCTTACCGGCAGGCGATGAACCGCTATGCTCTGCTGCTGGTAGATTAAAGCGGTTCTTCTCCCCTATCCGATTTTACCTAAATCATCAAACTGCCCGCCCACTTTCTCCACGTTCATCAAAGCCTTTTAAAAATCCGGTTTTTGCGCAAGCGAATACTCTTTAGCCTCCCCCCAGCCTACCGCGAAGAGCTAACCCGCTGCAGCCGATGGCGGTATTATTATTCCTGGGTGATAGTTTTCCCTTCCTCTTCCTTAGGGGATATTTTTTTGTCGTTAAGGATAGATGGCGGGCTCCATGGAAGTAGAGGACGAAAAAATGCCGGCAACGTAGAAACAATTGCCGCCTATTTTTCCGTCTACCAAGGAAGTATAAAAAAAAGACCCGTCAATGGCATTTGACCGGTCTTTTTTTTGATTCAGGTGGCAAAAGATGCTTAGTTCACATAGATGATGACAACTTCCCGGGTGGAGTTTATCCAGTCGGCTTTGGCATTGAGATTTTCCGAGGCGAAGCGGACGGGAACAAAAGTACGCCCACCCAGCGCCACCGGTACCACGTCCATGCGCTTGTCCATACCGTTGGCCTTTAACTCGTGCCGGTTGAGCCACATCTCCACATGGTTGGCCTGGGTTCTCAGGGTTATTTTGCTGGTATTGGGCTCCCAGCCAACGGTTCCACCCATCGCTTCCACGATGGCGCGGATGGGAACCATGGTGCGACTTGATATGATGATGGGAGTGGTGCCGCGGCCGGGGTCTATCTCCTGGCTGACACCGTTTACGATCATGTACGGGTTGTCCAGCTGCAGGATAATAAAGCTCTTCTGCTGATCGGTTTTGGTAATGTTACTACCGGTGCGGATGGTGTAGACGGCAATAGTGTCACCCAACCGCTCTTCGATGCCCTGCAGGGGATTGGCCTCGCCCAGGACCGGTTTTACGGTATAATGGTACTCGGTGTCGGGTTCCACGTTGACATCGACAAAGCGGGTGGACTGGATATAAAAATCGGTGACCGAGATGCCTAACTGGCTACGGTCGGTGGAGCGGAATATGCGGTATCCCAGTCCGCTGACTGATTTCCATTCCATGCGCACCCCAGAATCAAAGGTCTGGGCGGAATTGGTTGCCGCCGGAGGCGTTGCCGGAGCCGGAGTTTGTGCAGCCGGGGCTGTGCCCACCGTGAGAGGAGGACTGGTGCCGATCATGGTATAGCCATTATCTTTGAAAAGACGGAACTCGTATTGACCCGGGGTATTGGGGGCGGTGATCTCATAGCTGCCGGAGGCTTTTCCCTGGGTATATACATAGGAGATATAGGCGGTATTGGCGTTGCCTTTCTGGTAGAAGCCGATCCAGGCTCCGTTGACAGTCGAACCATTGCTATAGCTGGCAGTAACCTTTTGACCAGGGGTGACCTGGCTGGTGGAAAGGGTAATGGAGGGCTGGTATTCTCCCACGGTTATCACCTGGCTCTTCCCTACCAGGGTATACCCCCCGTCGAGGAAGATGCGGAACTCGTATTGCCCCGCTTCCAGCGGTGCTGCAGTGGAATAGGACCCCGAAGTGCCTTTCAGGTATTCGTATTTTAGATAAGAGGTATTGGCGGCACCGACTTTATAAAGACCGATCCAGGCATCTTTATAGATAGGGGCATCGGAGTATGTTGCCACCATGTTTTCCTGGGGGCTGAAGCTGGTTTTGGAAACATTTATCTGGGGGGTATACTGGACCAACTGCACCGTTTGGCTGGTCGCCAGCAGCTTGCCATAACCGCTGTCACCAAAAACGCGGAAATTGTAGCTGCCCAATTCTTTGGGTGCGGTCACTTTATAGGGGCCGCTTAAACTGTTTAAATAGGTGTAGGAGATATATTGGTTATTGGCACTACTGGTTTTGAAGAAACCGACCCATCCGCCGGAATGTTCCAGTGCCGGGATGGTTACCGAGATTTCTTCACCCGGTCTCACCTGGTTTTTGTTGAGGGTCAGAGTATCAGCCGCCATGGCCGGAAGGGTCATACAGGTAAAAATAAAAACAAATAACAACAAACTGAGTAATATTGGTTTTTTCATCTCTACATCCTTCTTTCTCATGTTTGATTTTGGGGTGTTATGCATCGTAAAATGGTAGGTTTAAGAGCTATATAGAGCAAAAAGCGTTTTATCCCCCCTATCCCAGATAAAATATTTATTATAATCATAACATGCTTAATTATGACAGGTAAACGAGAAAATCTAACCCAGACATGAGCCTTAAAAATACGCCCCAGTCTAATTGTTGCGCTTGAAGTTTACCTGCCGTTAAAAGGCCATATGATGGGCTATGGTTGAGGTATTTACTTTATCAACCCATGTTCCCACAGGGCCAACACCACATCCATTTGGTTGTTGTGAACTTTGCTCAGGCCGGCGGCTTTTTGCCAGAGATCATTTTTTTTGGTTGCCAGGGCAGGATCTTTTTTCAGTAACGCTACTGCTCTAAGAGCATAGTCCTTGTTTTTAACCGAATTACAGTAATCACTGGGTGCAATGCCTCTGACCATTCCTTCTTCGCACAATCCCAGGAAAGCGCACCTGGGACTGAGCTTCTGCTTTCCGGAAGAGTGTTTGCCAAAAAGGTCTTCCGCAGCCTTATCCCAGGCTACTTTAGGATCGCAGCAATATCCTGCTTCTATGATTTGAATGGCTTCTATGGCAGTCAACCCGTATTTATTCATGCTTAGATCATCCTCCTCTGGTCAGATTATGGTTAAGGCCAACGGATCGGGTGTTTAACTGATTATTTTACACCGCTTATTCTTTTGAAATATTATACGATTTTTAAGAAATATAGCTTGCAGGGTAAGGTTTTTTTATCATTTGGAAATAATTTTTTATCGCAAAAAACACAAACATTTGGCCCACATATTTAAACAACTACATTTTCAAGAACAATAAAAACGATATTTTCCATTACCCGGCACAAACCATAAAGGCAGCCGTCATTCATTTGTTCGTCCTTGTTGAAGCCGGCTTTTCCTGCACTGGTTTTATTAAGGGTCAAAAGGTTATTGGATATAAATGCCGTTTTGCACATCTGCTTAACGGGGTTGCTTCTTATGATGGTTATTCTAAAATCATTTTACAAAACCGGAGATGACAGTTTTTGTCTGAATGATATATTTTTAAGATGTTTGGAAAAAGTCCGTGAATGTATTCCCCAATGGCTTAATAACCATATAGGCAGCCAGACATAAAACCAAAGGCATATTATTGCTGGTCCAAGCAAGATATGTAATAAATCAGGATTGTTATATTCCGAGAAGTGTTGCCGTTATTTCTGGTAAAATTAGGGCATAAAAAAAAGAGCAACCAGAATAAATATATTAAGGATTAGAAGAAGTGTGAAGCCACCCAAAACCAGACCCAGATTAGCTGCCTTTTTTTGCTTTTGCAACGGGGCCGGGCTTTGAGATCGCGCATATAAACCGCAGGCTACAGCGGCTACAGAAAGAGGCAATATGATGGTGCGTAAGGGGGGTAAAACACTGAAGTCTTCGATTATGAGTCCCAACACCAGGGAGAATAGGAGCCCCACCATGCTCATGAGGCCAAGGGTTAAGGCCACAGATCCAATCCCGGCTTTGGGTTGTTCGGTGGCTGTATTGTTTTCTTTCATACTTTTTCATACCTTATCTACTTATAACGACAACACATGTCAATACACTTAAAAATTGATCTGTACCCTTATTCATAGGGTGTGGTCATCCAACTGGGCAGATCTGAACAAGAGGATATTATATAATCATACGGTTGGTAAGAATAGACTTTAGCAGGAATCTTGTCCAAGATTAATTGGATCCGGGAGATGTTTTTTTCCAGATGAATTAGATTGAGGTATTCACCGGTGCTGTGGGGATGATAATACCCGATAGATAGATTGACTCCGGCGACATCCCATTTGGGACACAGCACACATATATCGGTTCGGGTGCCTGGTGCTTCCTTGTAGCCAAAAGCAAGGATGTGTTTTTTAAATACCTGATTCTCGCAATCATAGAATACAGCTTCATTTTCCCCCTGACGGTCCAGCTGGATAATAAAATTTACCTTTACTATTGATTTTAGTTTTTCGGCTGCTTCCTGGGCCCCTATGCTCCCTACTTCTTCCAGATCAGTGAATAAAATATCTGGGAAAGACAATCGGTTTTTGATGATTTCCAAAATTGCGATTATTCCGGCCCGGTCATCGGCCCCCAGGCCTTGGGGTGAAGTAAGGGTTTGGTCCCGTCCATGGAAAAAAAATTCCCAGGGTGGTGTTTGAAAGTAGGTGTCCATATGGGCTACCAACATGGCAGGGTTCCCCTGGTGCTGATGGTCTTTAAAATAAAGGAAATGCTGGCCTTCAATCAGTGAATATCGAGGATAAAGACTTGCAAAATAAGTTTTCAAATAATTTTTAAGGTTGGAAGAGGTGAATATCTGAAAAAAATTGTAACTGAGACTTATTTTTCTTTCCTGAAGCATAATCCTTCTCCCGGCCCTTTTTTTATATATTTGGAGGCATAGTTAAATAATATGAGCAGGTTATTATTTTATCCCTATAAACGTTGCTATTTTTTACTTGCATAGTTTGGGCAGATAAATAAACATAGTAGTTCAGTTCCAAGAGATAGAAATATTTTCCAAACTAGATATGGTACGTTAAAGCAGCATTTAGATTGTGGAATTATTATAACACAGGATTAAAAGCTTTTACCAAACAATGGAGGATTAGAATAGATGTTAACAAGGTTTCTTAATAAGGAGCGCAGATATACCATGCGGTCTGATTATCTACATCCAGACGCCGGAAATCGCGAAAGTGTTCTTTTAGTTCGGTGGGGGCTTTTTGGATAAAGTTAAAGTAATCTCCCCCTTCTAAATGTTCAATTATATCTGTTTTCAGGGTTCTATTATTATTGTAATCATATAGGAAAACCCAGTGCCTGCTGACCCTGCTCATCTCGGCATACATGATTTTTCTTTCTTTAGCACGTAGAATATGAGCAACATAGGAAGCTACGGAGAGATCAAAGTTTTTATCAGCAAAAGGCAGCCCGTCTAAAATATTGCCCTGGAGGAAGCGGATATTCTGATTCTCAAGTTTTCCGGCCCCTATGTCCAGCATTTTTTTTGAGGCATCTACGCCGGTGACGAGAAAGCCTTGCTGATTTAGGACCGAGCAAAGGGCGCCGGTTCCACAGCCTATATCAATAATAGTTTTATAACAGGAAACGGGTTGTTCCTTTTGTAAAAGGGAAAAATGTTTTTTATAATTCTTCTTTTGAATATTATAAAAAAGCCCATATAGGGGCGCGATCCAGTGGAATAATCCATAATCCTTTTTGGGGGAGGGCCGCATAGTCCTTGCCTCCTTTCATAGTATACGCAGGATTCCGTTTTTATTCACTGGAATCATGGATACCAACAGTGCATGATTTATCAGACGGAGTATAAGTTTACATTTAAATTACCCCGGGTAATCCCCGGGGTAATACTCTATGGCCTTGATTAAGATGTATGATATTATCTTCGCATTAGGCGGGACAGCAGCACACAGGCCTCGGCTCGGGTCAAGTCTTTTTGGGGTTCGAAACCAATGTTGGTACCCTGCATATATCCTTTTTCTACGGCGATAGCTACATGGTTGCGTAAGGCCGGGGATATTTGCCCCTGGTCCGAGAAGGGGTTAAGCAGTTCCAGATTGCCAGTAGCATTGCCAAGCCCTTGGGCGCGGACAATGGCGGCGGCTACATCCTCCCTGAGGGCCGGAAGGGTGGGTTCAAAGATCAATGCTCCCGTTTGGGTATTCTGATACCCGGTAAGATAGTTTTGGGCAGCCTCTACTACTCCAAAAGCCCAATGGTTCATGGGAACATCGGTAAAGGTAGCCGTAGGAGGGCGGGGGGTGTATACTTCCAGGGCCAGCACCAAAATTTTGGCAAATTCAGCCCTTGAGATGGTTTGGTGGGGTTTGAAGGTCCCATCAGGGTAACCCTTTAAGATGCCTTT
>PWPP01000065.1 GCA_003558625.1 Syntrophomonas sp. | reverse complement strand
TTGCCTTTTGATCCATCTGATACAGTTTTTTCGGTTCGGTTAAAAGCAGCGAGGGGCCGGTTCCTGCCGCACACACCGTGTTCATAGCAAAATCGTAGACAATGGTATCCTTTAACAGAATGATTTTTGAATCCTGCCCCCCTATTTCGATAATGGTTTTCGCATTGGGATTATAGTGGCTGGCTGCTACAGCGTGGGCGGTGATTTCATTTTTCACGATATCTGCTCCTATGATCACCGCGGTCAAATAACGGCCACTGCCGGTTGTGCCCACCCCTTGAATGGGCAGGGAGGGGCAATCCTCTTTTATGATCTGCATGCCTTCCCGGATGGCCTGGATCGGATTGCCCCGGGTCCGCTTATAGATCTTTTTTACCAGCTGTAAGTTGTCATCCAGCAAGACAAAGTTGCTGCTCACGGAACCTATATCCACACCCAGAAAATAATCCATATCTTATGCCTCCTTGGAGTTATCTTGCCGCCGGTTTTTTCTTCGCAACATATCCACAAATGCTTCCAAACGGGTCTGGATCCCTGCCTCTCCTGCATGTTCGTCGAAATACATGGTCATGACCGGGATGTTTTCTGCTTCACTGACCCGGGGTAAGATGGAATGGGCGACGATTTCCGGCATGCAGGTCAGGGGAGCGATCTGAATGACCCCGTGATAATGCCGGCGGGCGAAATCCACGGTATAGCCGATGGTCTGCTGGCCATGCCCGCCAACGAAATAATTGATATAGGGTTGGGAGCTCCTGATGATATGCCGGTTGTGGGATTTTTTGATCCAGCCCCCCAGCAGGTGATCATTGATCCAATCGCTTAAATAAATGGCCCGGGTTACTTCCACACCCAGGTAGCCCATGTAATCGATGAGGTGGTAATTGGAACTGGGTTCCAGTATGGTATAGATCTCTCCTACCAAGCCGATTTTGATTATTTGCTGCCGGCTTTGGGGTATTTCACGCATTTCCAGCACTGCCTGGTGCAGAATCTGCTGTATTTTTTTCCGGCTACAGGCTGCATCGGTGTCTTGCAGGGCTGTTTGATATATTTTTTGCAACAGGGATTTGTCGATCACCCGGGGTAAGCAGAACTCCAGCTCTTTTTCCAGGGTTTCAACCGCCTGCAGTTTCATCCAGGCAAAGTGTATGGTGTTTATGGCTTTCCAGAGACTGATGTTGTTTCCCAGGCTTTTCAGCTGTTGTACCAGTTCCGATACCTGGTGATCCGGGGCTTCCAGGATGACTATTTCAAACTCATAGCCTAAATCTTTGAGGATATCCCGTTCTACCTGGGCATAATAGCCAAAGCGGCAGGGGCCCCAGCCCCCAGCCATGACTATGGTATCGGCCCCTTTTTCCAGGGCTTCGATAAAATTGCCCACATTTAATTTTAAAGGCAAACAGGCAAACTCGGGGGAGTACTTCACACCCAACTCAAAGGTCTTCTTGGATATGGGAGGGGGAGTGATCACCTCCAGGTTTAATCCTTTTAAAAGGGCATTAATGGTGATGCAGGCATTACCCATGTGAGGAAAGGTAACTTTCATGGCTTATGCTCCTCCTTCGCCGTAACATGTCACAAAACGCTTCCAGCCGGGTATGCAAACCGGCTTCCCCGGTATGCTCATCCACTGTCAATAACATATACACTTTATCCTTCATTTTTCGCTCAATGGTCTCCCCGATCATGGAATCGGGGCCACAGCCGAAACTGGCCAGGTATATGATGCCATCGATCCGGGGGTCTTTTTCCATTTGCAGGGAGCTGCCTACCATTTTTCGGCCCAGGGTCCAGAAGACTCTCTTAGGCAGGGTGGCAGCTTCCCTTTCAATATCTTCCATCTCCAGCATCTCCGGAAAATATAGGCGGCAGCCCATTTCCCTCAATGTGTGGACGATGTTCATACTGATGACCGGGTCATAGAGACTGTAACCATGCCCCAGCAGGCCGATGTTCAAATCAAAAGGTCCTGGTAGGGGAGGCAGCGGATCTCCCTCCCAGATTTTAACGGCTTCGCGCAGGGTGAAGCCCTGGCGGGAAAGAGCCCGGCATTTTTCCAGCTCTGCGAGGCCGTGGTCATAGGCAGCGCTGGCGTTTCCCTGCCGCCGGCCGAAAATTTTGCCAATGCGTTCGATTTCTCTCTTCAGCATTTTATTATTTATGCTTACATCGATAACCATATCGATCACCGGAGGCAAATCCAGCATACTGGCCTTAATCATATCGGGGAGGCCCATAAATTTAGGGCAGATATAACTGCGGGGCTCAATACTGACGACGCGGGGCAAAAAGAGATAATCGATATTTTGCCGGCATAATTCCTGCACATGCCCGTAATAGACTTTGACAGGAAAACAGGTTTCATCGACCGCCAGGTCTATGCCATTTTGTATGGTCAGTTTATTGGTTTCCCGGGATAACAGGACTTCAGCGCCCATCTCCTGAAAAAACGTTTTCCATAATGGGTAATAGTAATAATAGAACAAGGCCCTGGCTATTCCTACTTTTTTCATTGCACTTCACCTCCTGCGGTATATATTGCTAAAGGGATGCTTCCTGAATTGAAATCCTGAGAACGCGCGACACATTAACGTAGCGCGAGGTGTACAATTCCAGAAACATCCCCTCTATATGCTCTTGTGTTTTCCGCCGATAATTCACCCTAATTTCATGAAAAAATACCTATTTAGTATGGTTGTTTTTTACAATAGAAATATATTGTAACTATATTATAATCCATAAATAAACAATTTTGCATATTAATAATATATGCGGGAGGAGAGGGAGGCTGACCCAGGTGTGTATCTACATGGTGGGAGGATCAGACAGGTTATAAGAAAGCTGGCTGTCAGGCAAGAAACTGGCTGCTTGGGTTTATGAAGGAGGGTTTTGGTGAAGTTCAAGGCCTGACCCCGTTTGGTGAAGTAGTTATTTGGTCTTGTTATAGAAGGGGAACCATTCCAGGATCTGGTCCAGGGTTTTATCCTTGGCGTTTACACAGGACTGGTAACCGGTTTGCATGAGGTTTACCCCTTTTTTCTTGCCGGATTGATAGAAGACGGTGATAACGGTTTTGATGGAGTCGGACAGGACCGAGCCCAGTATACGGGAAGCTTTTACCGTGGCCCCGCGCAGAACGGCATTCCGCTTTGTTTCCTGTAGAGGCAGGCTGTATTGCCGGGCGATGTAACCCACCCGCATGACCAGAAAGGCATTGGCAGCTCCCTGCAGGACGGCACTCATGATGAAGCTGCCGGCAGAGGTGGCGCCGGCTGCAATGGCCATACCGCTGCCCACGCTTTCTACCAGTGGTTCCAGCTGGGCTTCGATGATCTGCAGGTCTTCCATTTCGGTGACCAGGAAGATGGTTACGAATACATTGCTATAGAGGTAGATCAATTCGCGCAAAGAGGGGCGCTGGTTATAGAGAAAGGTGATCTTGGTGGTCAGTACCAGCAGCAGGACCATGACTACCAGCCCGTCCAATTTTCCATATTGGGAGATGGCGGTGAACAGGAACACTTTCTTGGCCGTGCTCTTTATCTCTTCTTCCGCTCGCTGGTCCAAAACTTCCATGCCCTGTTTGACATTTTCCCCCGTGGACTGCTGGAATGACAGGGTTTTCAGATGCTCATTCTGCCGCAGCCGCTTTTCCACGGCGGATAAATAATGAAAATAATCAGGGCTATCCTCCGCCGGGGCGGGGGGTAAGCCGGAGGGAGTGCGCCAGTAGAGGTAAACCAGAAACAGGAAAGCGGCAAGGTAAAAAGACAGCAGTAATATGCTGGTGATTTGCCCCAGCAGCGGGCTGATTTGATAAAATACGGATAACAACTGTAGAGACTGGTTGATAAAAACGGTGATGAAAATGACCAGCAGTATGAGTGCGATGATCGCGATAAACCATTTCCAGCGTTGCAAGCGGGTCACCACCTTTGCACAATAACCGGCGTTGTACCATCTTATGGGCTAAGGCCGGGGCACGAAGCATGCAAATAATAATAGGATTATACGACACAGGGGGCGAAAATTCCTTTTTTGAGCTATGCGGTAGCCGGGGTGAGAACCAGGCAGTTTTAGAAGGTGTCCGGGCGACCTTGCGGGATTTGGTCCCGGCGGAGCTGGAAGAAAACCCGGCCTATCAATAAGCGGTGCTGGGCACTATGCGCTATGCCGGGGGCAAGACCCTGGAACTTTTGATGAGTTATGACTCCCGGCTTCATTGTTTTGGCTATATGGTCTATTTCTTTCAGAAAGCCTGTGCCAGGAGTGCTTACCTTTGGGGATCAATTCCTTTAACCAGCCCGGAGTCGAATAGTATAAGAAAAATATGCGGGCCCTGCTCGAAGCGGATCGTATGCTTCGTATCTAGGAAGCTACGTTTTTCCGGGAAGATAAAGGTACACTGCCGGGTCCCTGTTTGAGCTGTATCCGCAAAAAAACCGGGCAGGCTTATGCCATCCCGGTAAATGGTACGAAAAAAGAGAGAAATATTTATACTCCAGCAACTCATCCGAGTCAGAAAACAACGGGGACCGGGGAGGGAACATCCCTTCTTTCCGGCCCCCATGCTATATTATGGTTTAATGATGTCATATACAGGTATCTGGGGGATTAATTGCACGGTATCCTTGATGTTAAGGATTTTAACGCTTATGGTGAAGGTATCGCTGGATGCGAAGATTACCTCAGGCATATCGCCAAATTGTCTCAGCAGCTTCACCTGGTAGTCGGCTGTATATTCCGGGGTGAAAGTATAGGTGAAGTGTCCGCTGTCATCGGTAGCAAAACGGTCCAGGAGTGTGGTACGGCCGTCTAAAGTCCGGTACAGGGATAGCGTGACCCCGCTCAGTGGCTGGGAGACGGTCCCTCTGGCAGAAGTGTCATATATGCTCAGATTCTCCAGGCTTCCCTGCAGGGTAACAGACTGGCCTTTTTGCACCGAGCTGGGCGGTTTATCCAGGGTCAGTACGTCATTGCGGATGTGGGGCGATATATAGAATTTTATGGGTTTTCCATCGAAGCGCCTTGGGCCAGTAGATCCGGCCGTATAAGTTTCAGAGGCGTAGGAGCCATCGCTTTTTTTATACAGCCGGGCCAGGGTGATATCTTGCAGGGTCATATCCGGAGTGTTTTTACTTGATGGCGATGTGCCCAGTGAAGATATTTCCACATACCAGCGGGCATCATGGGAAGGGGGCCAGTAATCCCGGGCATAACTGGGCAAAGGCACATCGATGCAAAGGGTCTGGCTGTCATCGACACAGTTTATACGGTTGGGTGTATCCCAGACCGTCACCGGCGTTCTCCCTTCTACCCCGACCTTTACCGTGAGCTGGTTGCGGCTGCTATCATTCATATCCAGGTGAATGCGGGCGGAATAGGCATGGGATGTGAGGGTGCGGTCATGCGGCCGCAGTTCCAGGTAGCGGACCCAGTCGATATCCTGGGCAAAACGATCATAGGGCAGATCGAAATAGCCATCTCCATTCCAGCGGTCTCCCCAGCTGTTGAGGCATTTGAAAACCTGGCGTGTATCGTCATATCCTACGATACTGATACAGTGTTTCTCCGGCGGGAGGGGCCCCAGTATAATGGTTAGGTCCCCGGCTGCCATGATAGGTCCAAACTGGTTCAGCATTTGCTTGACTCGCTGAACAGTGAGATTTTTATATGTCGGGCTGTAGGTCAGGAGACGGTAATTCAGCCCTTCCTGGTCGTTTTGGGAGCTGGGAGCCGGCATGGTGCTGAAATCCACTCCGGTTACTTGACCGGAGCTGTTTTTTATCATGGTGGCATCATCGTAATCGGTGGGCAGGGATGCTTCCGGGCACATACCATAGTTGAGGAGCACATGCCCTGTATCCGGAGCCCCATCACCAGCCAGCTGGTACTGGCGATAGATGAGATGCCACAGAGACAAGTCCGGGGTATAGGGCTGTTCCATTTCCCAGAGGATGTTGGTACAGTGCACGATGGACCGGCCGATGCAACCGCCCCAGCCGTCCTGGTTCCCGGTCAGGGTCACATAGGGTGAGTAGTCCAGCACCAGGGGGGTTACTCTATCCGGCAGCAGGTCTACTGGAACCATGGAAGTGGCTTCCAGGGCATATTTTGCAATCAGGTGGCTGTCGAATTTCTTTTCGGGAAGGTTGAGCTTTAATTTGGAAAGCATGGAACCCCAGATCACCGGGGCACTTTCCTGAAATGGAGTGATAATGCTGACCTCTTTTTTGATGGCATCCCAGTTAACCCCGGCCCCCAGGGCTTCGCTGACGAAACGCAGTGGTACCAGGGTGCGGCCATTTTGTATTTTGGGTGCTACGTCCAGGGTTACCGCTGCCCCATTTTTTAATGCCTGCAAGCTTCCGATCCAGACGGTAACCGAAAGGTCACCGCTTTGTGCGTCAACCCGTCTATCCTCCGGGTCCCATTGTACCTCTGCTCCCAGGGCTTCAAAGATAGCCCGCAGAGGGATCAGGGTGCGATTGTTTTCGATGATGGGTGTTGTATCCATTTCTAGAATCTGTCCATCGATCAATACCTGGATCGCTTGCGTGCCCGGTGGTTCCGGTTGAGGAGTAAATGCTCCTACCGGCACGGCAGCAGGACTTAGCAGAAGAAAAAATACCAGTAAAAGGGAAATAAATTTGGCTGGTTTGTTCATGCGGGCCCTCCTTCATGTATGTTTTACTAATAATCTATTATTATTATAGTCTATATTGTTGTATTGAAAACTGAGAAAAAAGAATAAACAAAGAGGAAAAGTTCTAAGAAGATCCTTCATCATCGGCAAGGTGCTGAGAAGCAAGTACAGAGCCTGTAATCGGAGTTAGCATTTTTTTCGGCAATGAAGCCACCCGGCCAGGCATATAAAAGGCCCTCAATTTCTTTCCTTCTATACAGCAATCCCTTCTTACCGGCCGGAGGCTTCTGCCTTTCATGGCCAAAGATCGGCAGGAGAAGATTTGGTGAAGTTGAAGGCCTGACCCCGTTTGGTGGTGCGTTTGGTGAAGTTAGGAGACAGGGTGGATTAGTTTTTTGGCGGGTTTTTGCCGGGAGTAAGATGTGCTATTTTTTTGATGAAGGTGGTTAGTATTGCCAGTACGGTAATCAAGGCAGAAACATAAAAGGGGAAGCGTATGGAAGTGGTTGGCAGGAGGCTTCCCAGCAGCCCGGATAGCAGGGGGGAAACGAACTGGCCCAGGTAGAGGGCCAGATTGATTATGGAAAGGGCATAGATGACATCCCCGGGCCGCACTTCAAATGTCACGGATTCCATGATTAACGGGATTAACATGCCCATGGCTGCTCCGCTGAAAACAATGGCAATACTGATGAAAAATATATGATGAGAAAAACTCAATATACTAAAACTGACCAGAAAGAGCAGGAAAGAAAAAAGTATGGTGTAATCGCGCAGCCGGCTTACCACTTTTTGATAGATGATACCGGTCAGGAAGGAGATCCCGGTCAAAAGGCCGATTAACCAGCCGGTCGTTGCCGACGTTCCCAGTTTTTCGGCATATAAAAATATATCCAGGTGGGTGGGGATGCTAAAGAAAATAATGATGACCAGAAAGGAAAACCCTCCCCAGCGCAATATACAATAACTGGTTCTTAACCACCGGGCCTGGTCGTGCTCCAGGTTAGCAGAGGGGCACCAGCCGGCTTCTCTGGGCAGGAGCAGGAGAACAACCAGGAAAACCAGGACGGCCAGGGCATAGATGAAAAAAACCCAGCGCCAGTTATAGAGAGCCAGTATGCCGGCCATGATGGTGGCGACTCCACCGCCCAGGTTGTTGGAGGCGGAAGCATAGCCCATCATTTTGGTCCGTTCCCCGGCCAGAAAATAATCTGCGATTAAACTTATGGTCAGGGGAGAAATTACGCCTAAACCGGCGCCTAAAAGAGCCCGGAAGAATAACATGGCAGTGATGCTGTTGGCCAACCCGCCCCCTATCCCCCCCGCAATGTATCCCAGTAAACCCAGCAGGATCAAATTTTTTTTCCTGTATTTTTTGGCCAGCATTCCGGTAAGAAAGGAAAAGGGGATCATCATCAAGGCCGGCAGGGTTATAATCATTTTTACCAGCTGTGGGTGAGCCTGGCTGAAGTGCCGGCTGATATCAGCCAACACCGGCGATACTGCGGCCCCGGCCATGATCATCAATAAGGAGAGGGATAGGATGGCGACCATGATTTTCCTGCGATTTTCAGGTTCAGGCATAGTTTGACACCCCCATTAATGCAAACGGGTTACTATTTTTTAAGGTAGATCGGCGGAAGGGTCGCTCTTTCAGCCGGTCAGCGATCGACAGAGTTTTCTTTTATGATCAGAGCCGGTAGATGTCCCCGGGAAATCTTCCGACTCACGGAAATGAATAGCGGCAGTTCCGGGCAAGAGCATGATATATAAGAGAAGGCTGCCATAAAAAAGACAGCAGGATTATGGCACCGGTTGGGGATTTTTAAAGGGCTGATTTGATAGAATAAGAACAATAACAACCGGATTATGCCCGGGATGATAAATAGAATGATCAGCACCAATATATTGATACCAAACAGCCATATACAACTTAGCAACCGGATCTACCCCGGGTAAAGATTGCCCGGGTAGGATGCCCTCTAGTTAGTGCAATCGGAGTAACAGATAAAAGATTATAATAAAATTATACGACATTGGAGTAAAAACCGGGACGGTTCCTGAGTTGAATAATCCCCGTCCGAATTCAGTGGGATATGATTTACGGGGGTGGAGGTGGTACCAAGCTGCTTCATTATGTAGGGGAATGTTGCTTGTATACTCTCACTCGATAAGGGGGAGCAGTAGAAATGGTACAACCGGAGTTTTTCGGTGCATCCAGATTTGAAAATAGAGAGGAGGAATTAAGACCGGGACGAATCTTGCATGGAATGGCTGCTGTTGCAACGCTTCAATTCAAGGGCCGTACCTG
>PWPP01000097.1 GCA_003558625.1 Syntrophomonas sp. | reverse complement strand
GCCACTCCCACTCGGTCAAAACATGGGAAAAAAAATGGTTGATATTGAGGTTGCCGGGGCTGAAATTCTCCCGGCCCACACGTTTTTCCAGGGCATACGAGCCCCGGGCCATGAAATAGGGCTTAATCTCCAGGCGGCTGTGGCCATAGGCGGCTTGGGTCAGAAACGGGGAGGGCGGGTAGAGACCAACGGCCATGGTCACATTGGGAAACGTAAATTCCGTCACCGCAGCAGCCGTGCGCTGGGTCCGGTAGAGCCGGGAGTCTTCCCCGCCCCGGGTGAAGTAATAGCTGGACAAAAAGGTGCCCCCGATATAAAAAAGCAGGAACAGCAGCAGCAAAAAAAGGGCGATGCTGAAACGGTTGCGGTATTTGGCCCGGCGTAAGATCTGGCGCTGTTTTTTCTCGTTAAAAGGCTCCAGACTGCCATCTTCTCCGGCTGCTTCCGCTTGGGGCGCTCGTTTTTCCTGCTGCTCCAGGAGGCGGTCCATTTGCTCCTGGCATAAGGGGCAGTTTTCTAAATGGGTTTCCAGGGCCTGTTCTTCCTCCGCTTTTAATTTCCTCTGTAGATAGGCTTCCAATAAGCCTTCACATTCCTTGCAATTCATTTTCCATCACCTCTCTGATCTTTTTACGGGCCCGGTACAGGGTGACCTTTACCCTGGTCAGGCTCAGATCCAGGATTATGGCGATATCCTGGTAGGTAAAATCGCAATAGTCCCTCAACAACAGAACCTGGCGGCTTAGCTCCGGCAGCCTGCGTACTTCCTCAAACCAGCGGTCTCGGATTTCACGGGTCAGGCAGGATTTCTCCGGGCTAATCTGTGTATCCCGGATCAGGTTTTCCATCAGGCCGGGGTCAGTGGGGATGTGTATTTTCTCCCGGCGGTACCAGTCAATATAGGAATTAAAGGCTACGCGGAACAGCCAGGCACGGACCTTTTCCCCCTGGTAGTTCTCCAGGCGCTCATAGGCCTTGAGAAAGGTATCCTGCACCAGGTCTTCGGCAGTGGGGGAGTGTCCGCTGAGTTGCAGTAAATAGCGGTATAAATCTGTACCGTGCAACAGAAAAACGTCTTCCAGGGATTTCAGCTGCATGACTACCCTCCCTTCCTCATATAAACGGTTGGCGGGCAGGAAAAGTTACCGTTTAAGAAAAAAATGATGGAGTACCAGGGAACTGACAGTGTCATTATATCCCAAAAATCCAAAATTTAAACCGCCGGTAAGCAACAGGGTAATACGAAAGATTCAATAGAATTACAAAAAACTTACAAATAGTTAGTACAGTCCTATCGGTATGTTTACAAATCAGGAGTAACATAAGAGATGTACTTATAAAACAGAGGGGGGATACAAGAAATGATGTTTAAAGAATATTACACCAATTTATTCAAGCCGGTAAAGGAAAATAATGAAAAAATGGCAGCGATGTATAATGCCAACCTGCAGGAATTAAACAAAATCGGGGAGCAAACTGGTAAGTTTGTAGAGCAAAACGTGAACTTTTACAGCAAGATGCAACAAGATGCATTTAATGTTATAAGTGAGTTAGCCACATGCAACACCGAATTCATCTCCAAGTTTAGTCCTAAAATGTAATAAGGTTTAAACTTCCTTATGAACCCTTTCCGGCGAGTCCAGTGAAAGGGTTTTTTATTTCATGCGATCCCCGGAAAACCATAATTACAAGGAAAATGTAAACGAAAAATTTACAAATAATTATAAGAGGCTTATCGGACTTTTAACAACTATGGTTTATTATAACAATTGTAGTCCATGACAGAAGGGAGGATACAAAAAAATGATGTTTCAGGAATATTTTAACAACCTTATTAAGCCGGTACAGGAAAATGCCGATAAAATGGTAGAGATATATAATGACAACCTGGGGGAATTAAACAAAATCGGCGAACAGACCGGCAAACTGATGGAAGAGAACATCGTATTTTTCAATCAGATGCAGTCAGACACGTTTAATATGATCAGTGAACTGACCCAGAAAAACATCGAGCTTTTTACCAAGTACAGCCCCAAAATATAATAAGGGCCATATATTTCCCGGTATGACCGGGACGATGTTTTCAGGGGTTGTGGGGAGCCTTATGCGGCGGGAAAAAAGTAACCAACAATTTACATAAAATTATTATATACCTGTTGCTCAATTTACAAACAGGGTTTATGATAGCAAATGTAATTCATGACAGAAGGGAGGATACAAAAAAATGATGTTTCAGGAATATTACACCAACCTATTTAAACCGGTTAAGGAAAATGCAGAGAAAATGGTAGAAATGTATAATACCAACCTGAAGGAACTGAACAAAATCGGGGAACAAACAGGCAAGTTTATGGAACAAAATGTGAACTTCTACTATAAAATGAGAAGCAATACCATAAATGTTATAAATGAACTGGCCCAACAGAATATGGAGTTTGTAACCAAGTACAGTCCTAAAATCAACTAGATACTGTTCTCCTCATAAACCCCTTCCCGGATTATCCGGGAAGGGGTTTTTTATTTCCAAACCGGAAAACCCGGCCACCCGGTGGCCGTGGCCAGTTCATGGTTTTATGCCCCCACCCAATAAGCGGCAGACGTATAAAACGAGAGAGCACATGGGAGGGTTTTCTGTGTTTCAATCCCAGTACCCGCGTGGGTGCAAATTTTCGCAGCACCAGGCCCAGGGCCTTATGTTTCCAGCCACGCATCTCTATTTCCCCGCTACCCCTTGATACAGACCAGGGGTTTCATGCGCAGGACCCTGCGAACCAGGTGGGCCTGTTCGGCTGCATCCACTACCTGGTTGACATCTTTGTAGGCATCGGGGGCCTCTTCGGCTACGCCTTTTTTGGAGACACTGCGGACGATAATGCCTTTCTCCCGCAGGGACTGGATAATATCCACTCCCCGCCACTGCCTGGAAGCCTGTTTGCGGCTCATACTGCGTCCGGCCCCGTGACAGGCAGAGCCCAGGGAGAGTTCCATATTTTCTTGGGTTCCCACCAGGATATAAGAAGAGGTCCCCATGGTACCGCCGATGATGACGGGCTGGCCCACCTGCTGAAAAGCCGGGGGCAGGGAGGGATGCCCGGGGCCGAAAGCCCTGGTTGCTCCTTTGCGGTGCACGAAGAGATTTTTGGGTTTTCCCCGGATGATATGTTCTTCTTCTTTACAGGTGTTATGGGCCACGTCGTAGAGCAGGCTCAGCTTGATCCCCGGAAAAAGACGGCCCAGGGTCTGTCGGGTCAGATGGGTAATGATCTGCCGGTTGGCCATGGCGCAGTTTATAGCTGCCCGCATTACTCCCAAATACTCCTGGCCCAGGGGTGATTTAATGGGGGAACAGGCCAGTTCCCGGTCGGGAAGGTCAATACCGTAGCCGGAGGCGGTCTGGGCCATTTTCTTTAAATATTCACTGCCGATCTGGTGGCCCAGGCCCCGGGAGCCACAGTGGAGGCTGACCAGGATGTCTCCCTTTTGAATCTGAAATACCCGGGCTACTTCAGGATCATAAATATCTGCTACCTGCTGCACCTCCAGATAGTGATTGCCTGAGCCCAGGGTACCCATCTCATCACGCTGGCGTTTTTTTGCCTGGGCAGATACCAGATCCGGCCTGGCTCCGGCCATACAGCCCTTTTCTTCCAGGTGCTCCAGGTCTTCTTTTTCTCCGTATCCCTGCTGCACCGCCCAGCGGGCTCCCCCGGCCAGCATGGCATCCATTTCCGCAGATGACAGTCGAATATCTCCGGTACTGCCCAGGCCGGCGGGGATGTCGCGAAAGAGGCTGTCTGCCACCCGTTCCTGCAGGGGGTTTATATCCTGGGCGGTCAGCCCGGTTAACAAGGTGCGTACCCCGCAGGCGATGTCAAAACCCACTCCGCCGGCGGATATCACCCCGCCCTGTTCCGGGTCAAATGCGGCTACGCCCCCGATGGGAAAGCCATAGCCCCAGTGGGCATCGGGCATGGCAAAGGCCGCTTCTACAATCCCGGGGAGGGTCGTCACATTGACGATTTGTTCATATACTTTTTGATCCATGTCCTCCAGCAGGGCCTGGTTGGCATAAAAAACCGCGGGCACCTTCATTTTGCCGGTGGCAGGGATGATCCATTTCCATTCATGCACCCGGGTCAATTGTCTGATGTCCATTTTATTACCTCCTTTTAGGGGTTCTCACACGTCTACTACACACTGGGCCGACCATAGCCCGGTGGGGTCTTGTTCCACCTTGAGGCAGGTGAAGGTGGCCCCTTTGACTTCCACTGTGGGTTGGTGGCGGGACGGATCAATGGGTTCTCCCCAGGCCCGGGCGGTTAATTCCCCTGCGGGGCTGATTTGAACCCGGAAGCGGGTAAAGAGCATCTTGCGGGTGGCTATCTCATATATGATGGCATTAATCCAGGCATAGAACAGGTAGTCATCATCTTCTTCCTGGCAGTGTATGTCCACCTCCAACAAAGGTTTGACCATTTCCGGCGGGGTGATGACCGCGATTAAAGCCAGTGCTGCCTGCGCAAAGGCGTCCTCCCTGTTGGGGCTGATGCCTCTGATGCCGATATCGGCCTGGTGGTAAAAATGTTCCCAGTAATCTTTTTCCATAATAACAGCTCCTTTTTAAAGGGGTGGTCAGAAGCGCGTCTTTTTTTAAGTATAACCTATAGTATGGAAGAAAACTGTCGCAATGCCGGAGCTTAATGTTCTTGCGGGATTCCTGGGACCGGGGTCTGATGCCAGCAGGATTTGATCCGGATGACATTTGGGAGAACTTCTATTGTGATCCGAAAAGAAAGGGCATAGGCACCGACCTGCACATAATCGATATGCAACAGCAGGTCCTGGTCCCGGGAATGCCTGGGTGGAAGAAAATACGGTTTTAGAAAAAGGGATGGCCGCCGGGGTGGAGAAATAATAGGGCAGCGGTTTTTTCCCCATGTTTGGTCAGGAAGGAGGTGGGAGTATGCAGGAATGTAAGCTGGAGCAGAATACCAAAGCATGTACCTGTACCTATGAGCCCTGTTCCCGCAAGGGCTTATGCTGTGAGTGTATCCTGTATCATAAAAAGCGGGGTGAAGCCCCGGGCTGCCTGTTTCCCCCGGAAATTGAAAAGACTTATAATCGCTCTTTGAAAAATCTGGCCCGCTGTTATATGAAATAGGGCCTGTTTACCGGTGAAGAGCAGCATTAAGGGCGGCCGGGCATCAAGTTTGGATTGATAATCTGTATTTTTTCATTAATAATTGTAATAGATGATGAACCCCTGGATGTTCGGGAGCCGGGTCCGGGCAGGATTTAATGGGTTTTTCCCGGTGTCGTATCGATAAATCGATAAAAAGAGGAGTTTGCTTATGACTGAAATACACCCAGAACGGCCGGTTAATTTTATTCAGAATATTATTACCGAAGATGTGAAAAACGGCAAAAACGGGGGCCGTGTGCATACCCGTTTCCCCCCGGAACCCAATGGCTACCTGCATATCGGGCATGCCAAAGCCATCTGCCTGAATTTCGGATTGGCAGTAGCCAACGGGGGCCTTTGTAACCTGCGCTTTGATGACACCAACCCCCTTAAGGAAGAGGTGGAATATGTTCAAGCGATTGAAAAGGATGTCCGGTGGCTGGGCTTTGACTGGGAAGACCGCCTTTTTTATGCTTCGGATTATTTCGATAAAATGTATGAATACGCTCAACAGCTCATCAGAGCAGGCAAAGCCTATGTGTGTGATTTAAGTTCCGTGGAAATCCGGCAATACCGTGGTACCCTGACAGAGCCGGGGCGGGAAAGCCCTTACCGCCGGCGCACCCGGGAGGAAAACCTCGATTTGTTCCGACGCATGAAGGAGGGGGAATTCGCCGAGGGCTCCCGGGTGCTGCGGGCAAAAATTGACATGGATTCGGGCAATTTGAACATGCGGGATCCGGTTTTATACCGCATCATGAAAGCCGACCACCATCGCACCGGGGATGCCTGGTGTATATACCCCATGTATGATTATGCCCATCCCTTGTCCGATGCCCTGGAAGAGATCACCCATTCCATCTGTACCCTGGAATTTGCCGACCACCGCCCTTTATATGACTGGGTTCTGGAACACATCGATTATTCCGGGGAAGCCCGGGGTAAACCGGAACAGATTGAATTTGCCCGCCTCAACCTGACTTATACGGTGATGAGCAAGAGAAAGCTCAGGCAGCTGGTGGAAGAAGGGCACGTCAAGGGCTGGAATGATCCCCGCATGCCCACGATTTCAGGCTTAAGGAGAAGAGGCTATACCCCCGAAGCGATCCGGGATTTCTGCGACCGGATCGGGGTGGCCAAACGCAACAGCACGGTAGATATCGCCCTGCTGGAACACGTTATCCGGGAAGACCTTAACCGCAATGCATCCCGGGTGATGGCGGTGCTGGAACCGCTGCGCCTGGTCATCGAAAATTATCCTCCGGAGCAGGTTGAGTGGCTGGAGGTGGAAAACAATCCGGAAAGTCCGGAGATGGGGCGGCGCCAGGTGCCCTTTACCCGGGATTTATACATTGAAAAAGAAGATTTTATGGAGGATCCTCCCAAGAAATTTTTCCGCCTGGCCCCGGGACGGGAAATCCGTCTCAAGGGTGCCTATATCATTAAATGCCACCAGGTGATCAAGGATGAAAGCACGGGGGAAATCTTGGAGCTACGCTGCACCTATGACCCCGATTCCAGGAGCGGGGGTCCCACGGCAGGACGGAAGGTAAAAGGGACCTCGCACTGGGTGTCGGCGGAATACGCCCTGCCGGCGGAGGTGCGCCTGTATGACCACCTGTTTCTGGGAGAAGAGCCGGATGGGGAAGGCCAGGAGTCCGGGGATCGTCTAAATCCGGAGTCCCTGGTAATCCTGAAGGATTGCAGGGTGGAAAAAAACCTGGCCCGGGCTCTGCCCGGCCAGAAGTTCCAGTTCTTGCGCCAGGGCTATTTCTGTGTGGATGAACCGGATTCCACCCCACAGAAGCTGGTCTTTAACCGGACCGTTTCTTTGCGCGACACCTGGGCCAAGCAAAAGAATAAATAGCCCGGACTTCAAAGCCAGGTAAGCAGGTCCAACCGGTGTCCAAATTCTGCTCTGCCAGCCGGTTTACAGTCACTGATGATGACCCCATTAAGATTTGGCGTGCCGGCAAGGATTATGCCGCACCGGAAAGAAAACCCGGTCCGTTCTCTGTGGTTAGTGGTTTCGAAATGATAAATCGGTTGACCCATTACCTTAGCTGCATTAAGCTTAAGCTAGCATCGCAATGATCCTAGAAACAGAAAAAGGGGGAAGGGCATATAGACGGAAAAAATTTCACGGATAAAATCAAAAAATATGCGAAAAATCAGGGAGTGGATCTGATCGGGGTGGCTGATTTAAAAGAGGTGGCAGGTATCCCCACCATTCCGGAGAACTTGCTTCAGCCTTATAGCCGGGCCGTTGTTTTCGGGATATCTTTTCCCAATGATGTTTTTGCCCAGATTGAGGATGCACCCACACCCCTTTATGCCCGGCAGTATTTTGTAGCCAACCAGATTTTGGATCACCAGGGTTTTTTGATCCAGAAAAAACTTGCCGATGCAGGCTTCCGCGCCTTAGCCATACCGGCCTCACAGCTGTTGGATAAACAGAACTGGATGGCCCATGTATCGGCCAAGGCCCTGGCCCGGGCGGCGGGTCTGGGCTGGATCGGAAAAAACCTGCTGCTGATTAATCCCAGGTATGGCAGCCGCATCCGCATCGCGTCGGTGTTAACCAATGCCCCTTTACAGGCCGATCCCATTGTGCCTTTTCGCTGCGGTACATGTACCCGCTGTGTGGAAGCCTGTCCGGTGGAGGCCATTCGCGGCAATTCCTGGGAAAAATACCCCGAGAGCAGGGAAACTGCCCTGGATTTTGAGAAATGCAAAAATCTGCTGACCCAGGACTTTGCCCAGCGCCCGGAACTAGGATTCCCGGTCTGCGGCATATGTATTAAAGTGTGCCCCTTTACCATTCCCAAGGAAGCCAAGGGCAGACAATTGGTGTAAGGAGAGCAGCTGTTCGATTCCTGCACAGGACCCTGTCCCCGGGCATTTGATCTTTCCCGGGGGCTGTTTTTGTTTATCTTGACCGGTTTGGCCGCAAAAGCCAAATTTGATCCGGGCCCGGTGATTTTTCACCAGTAGAAATGAAAGCATACCGGGAAGCGGCGTAAGAATCTGGTTTGTAAGGTGGTAAAATAGACAGGATTATGGGAGAAATGAGACTTGACCCCGCCTTCAGCAGGTGAGGAAATACATACAGGGAGGGAGCCGATATGGCCAGGACCAATATTCAGGTGGAAGGGATGTCTTGTGAGCACTGTAAAAAGGCGATTGTAGACAGTGTGAAGGATATGGAGGGGCTGCAGGAGATCGAGGTGTTTATAGACCAGGGTCTGGTGCAGGTCCTCTATGATCCCGGGAGTTTGGACCTTAAACAGGTGAAAGACAGGATTAAAGAAGCAGGGTACCGGGTTTTGGAGTAAGGAAGCCCAGGGGAAAAGACAAGGATTACAAGTGGATAAAAGGCCCCGGCAATGATTAAACCGGCAGGGAGCCTTAACATTAAGGACAAGGGCGTAAGCCGGGAGGAATAACGGCATGAGTCATTTTTTTGCCTATATGGCAAGGATGAAACTGATCCAGCGCTGGGGTCTGATGCGCAATACCAATCCGGAAAATATCCAGGAGCACAGCCTGCAGGTAGCCATGATTGCCCACGGCCTGGCCGTGATTAAAAACCGGCAATTCGGCGGCGGGGTCAATCCCGAGCGGGTACTGGCGCTGGCAGTTTATCATGAAGTGGGGGAGATCATCACCGGGGATTTGGCCACTCCTATCAAAAATTTTAATCCGGAGATCAAAAAGGTTTTCAGCCAGATTGAAGAGGTGGCCAAGGACCGGCTGGTGAATATGCTGCCGCCGGGTTTTACCGAGGAATTCAAGCCCCTGATTTTCCCACAGGAAGATGACCGCGAGCATTGGAAAAT
>PWPP01000086.1 GCA_003558625.1 Syntrophomonas sp. | reverse complement strand
GTACAAATGTTTGATGACTTGAAGCAGCAGGTCAGCAATTGGGAAAATGATGACGAAATTGCCCATTATTTGACCAAATTAATAAATAAAGAAGCTTTCGATCGTTACGGTTTAATTTATGGTGTTGGTCATGCCGTATATTCCATTTCTGACCCCCGGGCTCTTATTTTAAAGGAATATGCTGCAATGCTGGCTCAGGAAAAAGGCATGGAAGAGGAATTCAACCTTTATGCACGGGTAGAGAGATTGGCACCGGAAGTCATTGGCGGGGTTCGCAAGATGTATAAAGGAGTCAGTGCAAATGTTGATTTCTACTCGGGGTTTGTTTACCAGATGCTAAATATACCTACCCAGCTGTTTACTCCGATCTTTGCCATAGCCAGAATCGTGGGATGGAGTGCTCACCGCCTGGAGCAACTGGTTAATGCCGGCAAAATCATTCGTCCCGCATATAAAAGTGTAGCGGAGAGAAGGGATTATATACCTTTGAATCAGCGTTAAGAGGTCTGCTAAGCAATAGGACAATGGGGTCAAAGCGATGATTGAGTAATTGAAGATCATCTGCCCATGATCTATTAGAATGTTACCATAACAAATATTGAGTTTAAGGGTGTAGAAGATGGATATAAAGATTAAACTAATTGAATCTGGTTCATCAGCGTCAGAAATAGAAGAATTTATTGAAGCTTATTTGAAAGTGTTTAATGAAAGTGAAAGCCTAACTTTGCTGTCGTTTACTGATATCCCTATTACTCGGGACATGATTCTACAATGGTTGGAGCAAAGCCATGAGACCGGGGTGGAGCACTTTATTGCCCGGGACCCGCAGGAGCAGATCATTGGGATTATTACTGTGCGCTACCACATAGTTGAAGGAGCGTATATATTTTCTATTGCTGTGGATATTGGATCCAGAAATCAGGGAGTGGGAAAACACCTTTTGGATAAAGCTATCCAAAGAGCTCGGGAAAAAGGGTTTAAAGCCATAGATGTTTCCGTTTATGCCGATAATCCCATCATGTTATCCCTGGTGATTAAAAAAGGATTTAAGCCTTTTAAAATCGAGTTTCACCGAAGATTTGACGGTGAGGATCTGGTCTATTTTAAGAAATATTTCCAATAGCAGTTTCTTTCCCCGGGAAAAGTTTCTGTTTAGGTGCAGAACATAGAAAAGGTTGTTGCTCTTGGCCGCACATATTCCAAGTATGGATTAGTTCAAGACAGGATGATACTATAAAAATAGCATGCAAACAAACGTATAATAAAGAAATGAGTTGATAAATATGAAAAATCATATCAATAATGATAAAATTGCCCAGATAGCAGAAATGAAGATGCAAGCGGATGGGATGGATGAGGTAGAACAAGAGATGATTCAAGAATTGCTTCAAAGCATTGATTTTAACAGTGAAGAAGTATCAGGTATGTTTGCCCAACAACTTTCAAAGACCGGGGAAATCTCAGAAGCGGAGCTGTATTTATTTGTAGAAGTTTTAATTGAGGAATTAAAAGAAGTGATGAAAATCACTATGGAAAATATATAATTTCCTGGATTTAGTACCTCGGGATTTATTTGCACCTAACATCCGGTATTTTCAAGGAATAGGCAAAGTATTTACGAGATTACTGATGAAAACAACAATAGCCGTGTTTTATGGGTAAATATAAGGCCGATAAGTCAAATATGGCTGTGGGTTTATGAATGAAGGAGGGGAAACGGTGTCCCCTCTGCTAAGAGTTTGGCTTTTCACGGCTATCAGGGATCAAGACATAGTATACCTCTTCATAGGAGCTTAATCTTCGACACTTAATAAAATATATCTTTTCTCGAACCCCCCGCGGGTTCGCCTTTTCTTTTCCGCTATTTTTATAATATCCAGCAAATCCAGGTTGAAGTAATGACCCAGGGCGATTAATACCTCTAGTATATCGGCTAATTCTTCTGCTTTTTCCACTTGGTTAAATTCATTGACTTCTTCCAGCAGTTTTTCTTTCAGGTATTTTAAAAATTCTTCTTGATCTGCTACTTTATAGGCTGCTTTTTGTCCATCGGCCTTAATAAGCTCCGGAATGTAATCCCGGACCAATTTATTGTATTCTCTCACGGTACTCACCCCTTCCTGTACAATTCTGTGAACTTATTATAGTATTCGGCAGCAACTACTTCATTCCTGCATCAGAAGAAGCCATATTGCTGTATACAAATGAGGGGGGTGAATAAGATTTGGTTTCATAATCAACTGCAGCTAAAAACGATGTAATATTTCTCTTGTCCAACGGGTTTCAGCTGGTGCTGTTATTCATCTCATATGTTATCCTGGAACCGTCATCTAACCCATCCAGGCGCGGGTCCAGCAGGATGAGGTCATTTTCCTGAAGGCCTTGTTCGATCACAATATGCTGACGGGTTTCAAAGCCGGTTGTAACCGGCCTTACTTTTGCCCGGTTGTCCACTACCACAAAAAGAGCATCCTGGTTCTGAAAGGTAAAAAGTGCTGTTTTAGGCACCACCAGTTTATCGGTTAATTCATGTGTATTAAAGGTGATATCCAGCAACATAATGTAGAGAATGATCCCGGCGATGGATAAAAAAAGCAGGGGAAAGCTTGTGGCCAACCGGTCTAATTGTTTAATTTCTTCGTTAAAAATAAAATGGCTCGGCTGGTCGTCTCTGGGGTATATGGCGATTAAACCGTAGGGCTCTATTTTTATTCTAGATTTTGCTTTATCTGGTCAAATAGGGCTTCGCCCTCCAAAGTAAAAACCACATCATTTACGAGACCTTCTGAATCAGGAAATAATGTTTCCATAAATCCATCGGCAAAATTTTGCTCCCGGTAAATGCTTTCCTGGGACAGGGTTAAGTTATTGCGCAGGATAGAAAAAGAAGTAAAGATCATCAATCCCATCACGGCAATAATCAAACAAGCCAGGAAAGAGACACGGTTGCTAAAGATGTCCCGGACCATTTTTTTCTAAGCATTTACCAGCTTACCTTTTCCGGAGGCACCGGGTTTTCAATTTCAATAACCTTATCCACCACACCATCCTTTATATAAACAACCCGATCAGCCATCCGGCTTATATCGGAATTATGGGTGATGATGACAACGGTTTTTTTATAGTTTTGGCAAAAATCCCGCAGCAACCTTAAAATCTGAATGCCGGTTGGAAGGTCCAGGGAGCCGGTTGGTTCATCACAAAGCAGCATTCCCGGGTTTTTGGCCAGTGCCCGCACAATCGCTACTCTTTGCTGTTCCCCTCCCGATAGCTGAGAGGGAAAATGGTCCATGCGGTCTCCTAAACCCACCTGCTCTAACAGGGGGGCAATCTCCAGGGGATCCTGGGATATTTGCACAGCCAATTCCACATTTTCGTAGGCAGTGAGATTGGGCATGAGATTATAGAACTGGAAAATAAAGCCCACTTGGTTACGGCGGTAGAAGGTGAGCTCTTTTTCACTGGCATCATGCAGCCTTTGTTCGCCAAAGTATAGTTCACCTTCGCTGACCTTGTCCATGCCCCCGATTATATTCAGCAGGGTGCTTTTTCCTGAACCACTGGGCCCTAGAACTACTACCAGTTCTCCATGATAAAGGGTGAAGTCAACACCTCTCAAAGCATGAACCGTTACTTCACCCATCCGGTAAATCTTTTTGATGTTTTTAGCCACAATAAGAGGAGTTGACATAAGTCTTATCCTTCTTTCTTTATTCATGCCATGCCTAAAGATTGCCGGCACCATTCATCTGTGCCCGGATTTATTATTGGATGGGGGACGGTATAGAAGCAATTAGAGCGTGCAAAAAATGTTCAAGACGGCAACCATTTTTTATTGAACAGGCATTTAAATACATAAATATACCAAAAAGGCGAAATTGTAAAGGGACGGAGGGGAGAAAAACAAGATAATTACAGGAAAAAGTTGGCCGCATTTAAAAAACCGGCTTTCCTCATTATCGGAAAACCGGTTTTTGTTTTTCAATATCCAGCAACAATTAGGGCCATCATGAATTGTAAATTTCATCATTGATAGCATTGTTTACTTCCTGCATTAACTGGCTATATTCATTCTGGGCTTTAATATAGGCTTGAATAATAATGTCGGTATCCATTTTAAGCTTAAGGTCATTAAATTTTTCTACCACATTCTGATCGGGCTGAATCCCCGAATTTTGGGCAAACTCAATTTGTTGTTGTACACTTTGGACCTCTTCTACGATTTGCTGGGCATCACTATTGTCATGAATGTTTTGGCTGGTTCTTTTCAATTCTTGAAATTCAGGAGATGCCTTGATTTCCTGACCCAAATCCCTAGCCTTTTCCAATAAACGCATATGTCTCCCTCCTAATTTTTTTCTACCTTTAATGCCTTCTAGAAACATGCCGGTACACCTTTTAAATTTGTGAAATTTTACATTGTGAGCGATATAAATATTTTTGCAGGCAGGAAAGGCAGGAAGGGGTAAAGAAAACTCATATAGCAGCAAAATCATAGGAGCGAAAAGGGTATGGGTAAAGGAGGAGGAACTTGAACCAGGATATATACGGCAATAATAAAACGGCGAAGATATTTTGGATTATTGGATTATACAGTATTTTAATTATCATATATGGTTTTTTTAGAGGCATTTTTGGTCATGGATGGCTGATTTTTTTTATGGGGTTAATCATCAGTTCTGTTTCCATTTATACCAGCTACCATTTAGCTGGCGGGAAAAACAATCCCGCGATCTATAAGCGCAAATGAATTAGGAAATTTACAGCCGATCCTGTGGGCTGTAAATTTATCATAGGGCAAAACGATAAAGAAGCTGCTCCTTTTCCGGAGCAGCTTCTTTAATTCTTATAGGTGGCGGAGAAAGGATACCTTAAACTTAACACTTCTGTAAACCTTTAACCTAACCTTAATCACCTTACGAACCACAATGAGTTTTACCAGAGTCGTTTGAAAAGAAATAAACTTTAAGTTATCAGATACGGTATGCTACTAAGGGTTCCACTCGATGTCAGGAAAACGAATGACCTTTCCTTGAGATTGAACTTAATGATCAAACTGAAGAATATCCCTTAACCAGAACTTACTTGAGTTCTCCGCCACCGTACTTTTACTATAATGCCTGGTTGGCAAAAAAGCAAGTAAGAAATTACCAGTCTCGTCTATGGTTCAAGAAAAAAACACGTGGTTTCGGACGTTAAACTATTGTTTCCGGATTGAGAAACCGGAAAAAAGGCTGAAAGGATAACGGCATAAGGATTTGGACAAAGAAGTTTAGCCAGTAGCATTGGTTATTTTTTATAAAATTTTCAGACTTTACCGGCCTAAGGGGCAGGATTTCATTCCTTTTTTCCAGAATTAACAACTAAGCCAGAAGAGATTCAATACATGATAGCCCGGGGTTCATAATCCAGTTTAAGGAACAACTGCAGGGTTTTGGCGCTGTTGATCGTTATGATCCGTTGCCGTGTGTTGGGAAAAAGAAACTGGCCAATCATATATAGGAGGAGTGAGCGGGAATTGAATAAAAGCAAATGGGGGGCAGTCATATTAATTATCATGATGGTTGTAACGATGCCGGCAGCAATTTTTGCCCAAAATGGCGGTGGAACAGAAGCAGAGATATTTAACGGCGTGCTTCCGATTATTGATGGTGAAACTCAGGATGCCATAAAAAAAGAAGCAGCAGGGTTGGACGGGATAAATGCCCCGGGGCAGTCTTTTCGTCCTGACGGAACCAACCGCCAGAAAGTATTTATCCGTTTTACTACTCCGCCGGGTCTTAATGACATATCCCTGGTTAAGTCGGCTGGAGGCCTAGTGAAACAGCGCTTTCATCTGGTGCCGGCTATATCAGTTGAATTACCGGAACAGGCGATAGCCAATCTGCAAAGAAATCCCCGCATCCGCTTAATTGAACCGGTCATCAAAGCCAGTCTGATTGAAGCATACCCTTCTGGTTTAGAAACTTTGATCCCGGCCGGTTTATACCAGGAGGAACTGAATAATACCTGGGGGGTCAAGCGGATCGGAGCCGGGCCGGTTCATTTAAGGGGCCAGTTTGGATCCAATATTAAAGTGGCCGTTATTGATACCGGAATTAACGGTAGACATCCTGAATTAAGCCATAATTATAAAGGGGGATATGGTTTCGTAAATAATGATGACCATCCTGATGATGACCATGGCCATGGAACCCATGTCGCAGGATCCATTGCAGCCCAAAGAGATGGTTTCGGAGTGGTTGGAGTTGCGCCGCAAGTGGAATTATATTCCCTCAAAACCTTTGGTGTGGATGGCACTGCTGATTATGATGATATCCTGGCGGCTATAGAATGGGCCATCACTAATGGGATACAGGTGATCAATCACAGCTATGGCAGCATTGAAGATCCGGGAACCACTGTGGCAGAGGCTTTTGAAAATGCTTACAAGCAAGGGATATTGCATGTAGCATCTGCCGGAAACCGGGGTAATGGAACAGGTGTAGGGAATAATGTTGAATACCCTGCCTCCTATCCATCTGTCATAGCCGTAGGAGCGTCGGATGAAAATGACAATCTCTGGCCATATTCCAGTATTGGACCTGCCATTGAGCTTTTGGCTCCCGGAGATGCAATCTTTTCCACCTGGGCCTGGTTCGAGTATCCCGGACACCCATTATACATTCATGCCAGCGGAACATCCATGGCTTCACCTCATGTAGCCGGTACAGCGGCTTTGGTATGGGCTACCAATCCTTGCCTGACTAATGAACAGGTGAGACAGCTACTCCGTGAAAGTGCTGAAAACCTGGAGCTGACAAAAATTCAGCAGGGATATGGCCTGGTTCGGGCAGAAAAAGCCGTAGCCCAGGCCATGAAAACCATTAAACAGCCTTTCTGTAGCTTGATTTTGCAAACCCAGGGCATGGGAAATACGGTTCCAGCTGCAGGAACATACATGTATCCGAAAAATGAAACGGTGCATTTAGAAGCCATCCCCGGGGAAGGATGGATCTTCAGCCACTGGAATGGCGGGGTTTTAGAGCCATATAACCAGACAACCATCTTGATCATGGATAATGATAAGACAGTCCAGGCAGTTTTTAGGGAAGAACAAGAAACCGACCCTGAAGCAATCAGCTTATATGTTGTAACAGATGGGGAAACATATTTCTGGAATTCCTGGGCATTGATCACAATACATGCTCAAACCCCTAGCGGTAACGCGGTTCCCGGGGCTGGAATTGAAGTGTTGGTGGAAGATTCAAAGGGGCAATTGATTCAAACCTGGCAAGGCATTACCGATGCCACTGGTCAGGCCGGATTTAGGTACCGGGTCAGAAATAAGGCTCCTACCGGAGAATATACTATTATTGCCCGGGGAACTGGGGATCAGGAATTAACCGAAGGAAGGGGATCATTCCGGGTTGAGGAGAAAAAATAAAAAAAAGGCCATGGTTGCCAGATAACGGGAACATAGATAGTGCAAGGGATGTCACCTCGTATAGCTATATTCATAATTCTTGGGCAGGTTGAAAAATTCTGATTGTTACAAGAAAATATGCACATAAAACCACCTTTAACAAGCCATAAGTACCGGACAGGTGCTTGTGGCCTGTTTCTTTATTTACAGGGAGCAGGGAAACTTATGGTAGTATTAGGAATAAGAAATTATGCTTCATAATGAAGGTCGGTTTAGGTTGGGCAGGAAAAAAACCGTTTTGGTTCATATTCCGATAGGGTCTGTTCCGAGGCGTGAACCGGGTATCCGCTTCCATCCTGGTTAATTGAAGAGAAATGTTTTGGGGGATCATCATGGCTGAAGGAATGATTGCATTATTTCCTCTCTTAATTACGGTATTTGTTTATGTGGTCATTATTATTATATTTTTAGAGAATCGCTCACCCCATCGCACCTTATTTTGGCTGCTGATTTTGGCATTTTTTCCTTTGGTGGGGCTGTTTTTTTATATGTATTTTGGCCGCAGCGCAGCAAAATACAAATTTTTTCTAAAAATGGGGCATGCAGAAATCCCCCAGATTAAAAAAAAGATCAAGACATTAGAGGATAAATATATCCAGGAATTGTTTAGCAACGACAAAACCAAGGAAATAAAGCGACTGGCCCGTATCATTACTGCCAACTCACCTTCTTATGTAACCTTCAACAATTGCAGTCGTATTATCAACAACGGGACCGAAAAATTTGCAGCTCTTTTTCACTACATTCAGGAAGCAAAACACCATATTCACCTGGAATATTTTATTATTCGAGATGATTATACCGGGAATAAGTTAAAGGATATGCTAATCGAAAAAGCCCGGCAGGGAGTTCAGGTTCGCTTCCTTTATGACGGGTTGGGCAGCCGTAAGCTCGGGAAAAAGTATATAAAGGCCTTGCGCCAAGGTGGAGTAAAAACAGCGGCTTTTTTGCCCTTTAAACTGCCTATTCCCAGTACCTGGATGAATTACCGTAATCATAGGAAAATTGCCATTATTGACGGGGAGGTTGGATTAATCGGGGGTATGAATATCGGGGATGAATATATCACCGGCGGGGACCTTTTCTCATCCTGGAGGGATACCCAAATCGAGATTAAAGGAGATGCCCTTGATCTATTACAGGGTATTTTTATCAGTGACTGGACTTTTACTACCGGGGAAGAAATCTTAGCAACCGGCTATTTCCCCCTGCGGGAAGACTTGCCGGGACAGGCGATTCAAATTGCTGCCAGTGGCCCTGACGGCAATTCCCAGTCTATTCACCATGCTTACTTTACAGCTATTGCTACCGCCAAAAAGCATATATATATTGTAACACCATACCTGATCCCCGATGAAGCCATTGCCACCGCACTCAAGGCAGCAGCCTTAAGTGGGGTGGATGTGCGGATTATATTTCCCGGAAATCCGGACCACCGGGTGGTGAATTGGGCCAGTTTTTCCTATTTCAGCGAGCTGCTGGAGGCGGGGGTCAAAATCTATTTATATCAAAAAGGTTTTATTCATTCTAAAACCTTAACTGTAGACGGAGTGGTTGCAGTTGTGGGTACGGCCAATATGGATATGCGTAGTTTTTATTACAGCTTTGAAATTAATGCTTTTATCTATGACCGGGAAATGGCCTTGAATTTAGAAAAAGATTTTTTCGAAGACTTGTCTTTTAGCTTTCAGGTAGACCCGGAAGAATTCTGCCGGCGTCCATATTATACCAGGTTAAAGGAGTCGGCAGCGCGTTTGCTCTCCCCCCTGCTCTGATTTCCATTCGATATCCGAAAACTGAGAACGGGGTTGAGCGTAAAGCCCAAATATAATGCTTGAGACCGGGGCGATCCCGGGTTACATTTTATGAAACGCCATGATTTAAAAAAATTAGTTATTAGTAGGTGAAATCGATGATAGTCATACAGGCCCATAAGCTCAGCAAGTCATTTGCTGATCAGATTATTTTCAAGGATATTCAATTTACCCTGAAATTACGGGAAAAGGTGGGTTTGGTTGGGGCTAACGGTTCCGGCAAATCTACCTTCCTTAATTGTATCTGCGAGAAGATTAAGCCCGACCAGGGAGAAATAAGTATGGCCAAACATGTTTCATGGGGCTACCTGGAACAACTACCTGCCCACAGAGATGGGTGTACGGTCTGGGATATCGTAATGGAAGGATTCACTGCACTTATCGAGCAGAGGAATGCATTGAGCAGCCTGGAAGAAAAAATATCCCAGGGAGGAGCAGAACTGGAAAAATGGATGGAACAGTATGTCCGTATCACGGAAGAATATGAACGGAACGAGGGCTATGCCTGTGAAAACATTGCACGCCGGATCTTACATGGGCTGGGTTTTACCCCGGCAGAATTTTTCAAACTATTTTGTCATTTAAGCGGCGGCCAGAAAACCAGGTTGAATCTGGCGCGTTTGCTGGCGTTAAACCCGGATGTTCTGGTATTAGATGAACCGACAAATCATCTTGACATTACAGCCCTGGAATGGTTGGAGGGATTTTTGCAGAATTATGGTGGGACACTTCTTCTGGTTTCTCATGATCGAAGATTTTTGGATCAGGTATGTACCCGTATTGTAGAAATGAGAAACCACCAGTTATTCTCCTATAGTGGCAATTACACCAATTTTTTAAAGCTTAAAGCCCGGCAGGAATTAAGCTGGGCCCGGGCATACGAAAAACAACAGGAATACATAAAAAGAACCGAAGACTATATTCGTAAATATAAGGCGGGTATTAAGGCCCGGCAGGCCCGGGGCCGGCAATTGCAGTTACAGAGGCTGGATAAGGTGGAAAAGCCGGTATCGGATCCCGGGCATAAGAAATGGGACATAGACATTAGCCAAACCAGTGGTGAAAAAGTTTTGACTTTGAGAGGAATATACAAGGGATTTGATGGCAAGCCTTTGCTCCGGGAGCTGGATTTAGACATCGTGAAAGGCGAAAAAATCGCATTAATCGGACCTAACGGGGTGGGGAAAACCACCTTGTTGAAGATCATCCAGGGTATTTTGCTCCCAGAGAAAGGGGGAATCCGGTGGGGAAGTCATGTGAAAATGGCCTACTTCTCCCAGGGCTATGAAAAGATGGATCCGGAAAAGACGCTGTTGGAAGAAATCATGTTTGGGGAAACCATAAATCGGACCGGAGAAGCCAGAACGATGTTGGGGCGGATGCTTTTTACTGGTGATGATGTATTTAAAAAGGTAAAAAACATCAGTGGAGGCGAAAAAAGCCGCCTGCAGTTGTTAAAGGTTATTCTTTCCGGGGCAAATTTTCTAGTGTTAGATGAACCCAGCAATCATTTAGATTTAGAAAGTATTTTAGTTTTGGAAGAGATGTTGGAGCATTATCAGGGCACGGTCCTTATCGTATCTCATGATCGTTATTTTATGGATCGCCTGGTAGAGCGCACCCTGTCCATTGAAGATGGCAGGCTGGTCAACTATCTCGGGAATTATAGTTATTACCGGGAGAAAAGAAAGCAAGAGGAAGAAAAGAAGGCCCTGCTACACCCGGGAGTAAAAAGCAAGCCCGGAAACTGGAAAACCCTGGATCCCATAAAAGAAAAAGAAAAAGAAAAAAATAAAATAGAGCATAAACTGGAAAAAATGGAAGCTGAGATAGGTCTCCTGGAAAAAGAAAAAGAACAGCTGGAACAGTTGCTCGCAAAGAATTACACCCATGAAAAAAGAGAACCCTTATATCAATATACTGAAGCCTTGCATCAACTGACTGGAGAGTTAGCCTTGAAATATCAGGAATGGGAAGAAACGGCCGAATCATTATCTTCCTGGGAAGAACAAAAGACAGAAGGATAATAAGAAGTTTCCATACCCATCAGCATGCAGAACCATTAAAACAGCGGTTTGGTCGTTGCGCCTTCTACTCCAGGGCTGCACCAAGAAAGACGTATTTACTCAATTCCCGCCTACATCCTCCGGGTGTTGCAACATCATTTGGCTGAAACCCCTGGCTTGGTATATGCTTGAACTTTTTGATGTAACCGCTCTACCTGGAGACAGAATGTTTCCAACCGGGCTTCAATTATTTGGGGAAACATGCTTCCATCTGTTTCTATAGATAAAAAAGGCAAGGCAGGGTATTGATGGAGCACCTGGTTTACAAGTTCTTTATTTTGGGCAATATCCGGTTTAATACGGGATATATTATCATTAATTAATGCTTCTGCCATACGATTGGGCATGCAGCCAAAAGGACCAATAGAAATAACTCCGGATACATCCTCAATAATTTCGGTTATGGCAGCACCCACGGTTAAAATGGTTTCTCCGGTCAGTTTTGGTGATAACAATTTAGAACCATTGCGGACAATACGTTCCATATCTAACAGATGGTATTCATAAAAGCCGGACTGAGCAAAGAGCTGTTTTATCTCTTTTTCATAGCGAGTCTTAAAGAAAACATTCATATACGTTTTTATCCGGTCTTGGATACCGGCATCACCGAGATGATTATTTTTGCATAAATTATCAATGTAATAAAGCCATTCTGCGATGGGAGCCGTTTTTAGAAGAATATTTTTAGCAGCCAGTTTTTCCAGTACATTTTGACGGGAAAAATTATCCCGCCGCACATAGATTTCTCCGATTAAAGCGGCCTTGGGCACCTCGGCCAGGCTTTTTTTCTTAGGGATTGATTGCAACCTTTTAACATTTTGCTGAATGGTTTGTTTTATACCAGACCATTCTTGTTTTTCAAAGGCCTGGATGAGGTCCATTTTCATGCCGTCATACACAGAGATGGCCTGGTCGGGGTTTGCGGCCAGAACCAGAACCGCACTGTAAATTTCTTCCATAACATCCGACACAATGACTGCCTGCCAGGCCTTTAGACCCATTTTATTACCAAAACCGGCGTAGCTGTTATCGGAAGTCAAAGATAAAAGGGCCAGGTTGTAAATTTTATGGTCTTCCAGGTAGTGTTTCATCAGGGTATTATATTGCCCAAACCTGCAAGGTCCGGATGTCTGGGGCATGAAATAAATCATGTTCTTATCCCTATGTTCGTTTTCATTAAGGAATTTAATCATGCTGCCTAAGGTCAGAATTAAAGGCAGGCATTCTTTACAGGATGCGTATCCCTGTCCCAGTTTAAATTCTTCGTCCCGGGGTTCAGGCAATGCCCGTGCTCGAATACCGAAGGAGCGGAAGGTAGCAGCAAGAAGCTCTGAACCGAATTGGCCCATGGAAGGGATCAGCAGTTCATTTTTGGCGTGGTTTAGAGGGTACTTGTGGCCATTGCTGTCACAGTAATATACGCTTTGCTCCTGCATTATTATTTCAGCCAGCCGGGGTTTATCCGGTGCAGCACCAGCAGAGGATTGATTTACTTTCAGGTAATTATGGATTACATCAATAAAAGCTTCTATGCGGGTGTCCAAACCGGCATCGGCAGTGTGGCTATCCAATTCCAGGGTGAGCGAGGGTTTTGATCCCAAGATCTTGCGAAAATACGAGATTAAGAAAGAATCGGGGCCACAGCTGAAATTACTGATATAAACTGGGAACAACTGGGGATGGTTTTTAATAAAACTGGATGCTTTTAAGATCAGATTTCCCGAAGCCCAATACATATTATCGGTGATTTCCTCCTGGGCACAGGGCAAGAAATCATAGGGGATGATTTTGTATTTGCGGCTGGAAAATTTTTGCGGGATCCCCATATGGGCATATTTGCTTAAGGCATTATAAGAGCGGCCAACTATTACAATTGCTATTTCATCAGGGTTTTGCTCTAGTTCCCCTAAAAATATTCTGCCTAACTCCTGACCCTTCTGTTGAAAAAGATCCTGGGCTTCTACGGCCTTATAAAAGGCTTTTCTAGTCAAAGCAGCAGAAAAACCCAGCTTTTTACCAATGGCTATAAACGTATTTAGGGCATTATGGTAGCCCTGATTCATTTCTAAAACCGCACTGACTATCTTATCTTTGGGGATTTGGCTGAAAGCACTTTGCAAATAATATGGTTCCCCCTGGACAAAGGGGCAGGTGGTTTTCTTTTTGGTTTCCTGCTCTACCGGCATATATTTAACATGGGGCAGAAAATAGTAATCAGGATTTTTTTTCATTAAATTAGATAAAAAACCATGAGATATTTCAACTGGATAGCAATAAGAAGAACCCTTGCAATGAACACCATCTTCATCAATATGATCGGCAGTGATGATATCAAAGCCCAAGGCGGCAAAGAAATTATAATATAAAGGGTACAAGGAAGCTGTTTGCAGGGAAGGAATTATGCCCATGGTTTTATCTAATTTTTTCTGCAAGGGTACTGCAAATTTTCTGCTGAATTGGTCATATAACATATCTTCCCTCTTGTTGACCAGGTTAACGGCTACAGCAGAGGCAGGTTTAGGATCGTGGATTAAATTTACATATTTATTACAGGCACCGCCAAAAGGATATATACGCCCATCAATCTGTACCCGGCTTATTTTGCAGCTACGATCGCACTTTTCTTTACCCCCTTTGCAAATAAAGGGTTGCTGATAAAGAACTTCTCGTTCAATGAGTTCTTTTAAGTGAAAATTTTGTGGTTTTATCTGGTTTAGTTTAAGTTGTTCTCTGACCTGCAGAGCGACTCCAAAAGCCCCCATAAGTCCGGGCTCTGGTGGTACCACAATTTTTTTTCCGGTTAGGGCGGCCATGGCTGCGGGCACTGCCTGATTATAGCAGACGCCCCCTTGCATAAAGATTTTCTCACCTATTTTCCGGCTTCCCTTTACCCTCTGGTTGTAGTTGGTACATATCGAATATACCAGACCGGCAACGATATCCGGGATTTCTATACCTTCCTGGATGGCACTCTTGATATCACTGCCGATAAAGGCGGCGCACTGGTCATTGAAGTTTGGTGCCTGGCTGCCGGAAAAGGCAATATCGGCAATATTTTGCACCGGAATCCCCAGGCTTTCCCAGGCAGATTCTTCCAGAAAGGAGCCGGTGCCGGCGGAGCAGGCTTCATTCATGGCATAGTCAGAGGGCACCCCGTTTGTGATATATGTGTACTTTGCGTCTTGCCCGCCGATTTCAAAAATCGTATCTACCTCGGCATCAAAGAAAACCGCAGCTGTTGCGTGAGCGACAATTTCATTGATTACGGCAGGAGTTAAGGCATGTAAAGCGGCAATTTGCCGCCCGGAGCCGGTTACCCCTAAGCCGATAATAAAAATATTGTCCGGAATTTGTTGGGACAATTCCCGGTAGCATTGCCGGGCAGCTCCTACCGGATCTCCACTGGTGCGTAGATAAGAACTGGCCAAAATCCGCTGATCGTCTTCCCGGATTAAAACCGCTTTGGTGGTAGTTGAGCCTACATCCAGGCCCAAAATACAACGATCACCATTTTGAGCTGTTTTGCGGCCCCACTGCTTGAAACTCACCATGTCTAGGGAATTTTTTAATGGAGGCAACAAGGAAAACGTTGTGTTTCGTTCATGAAAAAGGTTTACTGTATCCCGGGATGACGGATGTTCTTCTTCTAAAGCCCACAAAGCAGCTCCTAAAGCTTCAAAATTGCGGGCGTGGTGGGGCACGATAATAGTAGCAGGGGCCATTTTTTGCTGCAGGTAATCAATCATTAAGTGATTATCAGAGGTCCCCCCTACCAATAAAATCTGATCAGAATCAGTTTTTTGCAGGAGCTCCGCAACTTTTACGGCCATCATTTCACAAAGTCCGGCTACCACCTTTCCTTTGTCCGTGCCCTTATTTAATGCGTGGGTACAGTCACTTTTACTAAATACGGAACAACGCCCCGATAATTTATAGGGATGATTGATGTCCGCGATTTCAAGGGCTTCTTCTATATTCAAATTCATCCGGCGAATTTGCTGCAGGAAAAACTCGCCGGTTCCGGATGCGCATTTATTTCCGGTAAACACATTGGTTATAAAACCGTTTTTATCCAGCGCATAGACCATAAAATTTTCCCCGCCGGCGCTGATAAGAATATTGGCCTGGGTTGGAGGAGTGAAACTTCGAATATAACGGTAAGCATGTTCTACGGCTTCAGCTTCCGCCAGGGACGCTGCATCTATAATATGCCGCAACTTTCTCCCGGTGACAGCCATAAAATCAATAGTCTGTAAAAGAGCACGATCAATATATTCTAAGATTCTGCTCCGGGGGTCTCCCTCATGAGGAACGGATCGCTCTTGTAAAACCATAACCTTGCGATCTGTTTTTTCGACCAGGGCAAACGTTACGTTCGATGCACCAATGCATATACCCAGTGATTTCATTTTTTTCCTCCATATGAAATGCTGAAATGAATAAAACAAGATGAATACGTTATCCATAAATTACATAGTATTACCCGAATCACAATGTAACAGATTAAGCAGGCAATTCCAAGTGATAATACAGAAAAACAAACACAGCAATCAAGCCGCAAATACTGTCTGTTTAGAGCATAATTGCTTATAACCGGGAAATCTGCTATATTTTTTTAATAATCGATTTGTTATAGGTGGCGTATGATATGCAATATTATTTAATCGTTATTCCCCTTTTAAGTGCATTAATTGGATATATCACCAATGTCTTGGCTATTAAGCTACTTTTCTGGCCCCGGGAGCCGGTGAAAATCCTTTTTCTGGATTTGCAGGGATTGCTGCCCAAAAGACGGGAACAGCTGGCAGATAGCATTGGGATGCTGGTCGAAAATGAATTATTATCCGCGGCAGACTTAATTGCCAAGATCGATACCCCGGACAATAAAAAAATCATTCATGACCAGATCATGGATAAGGTGGAAGTGCGTTTGTATGAAGTTCTGCCTAACATCATACCCAACCGGGTGTCGGCGTTAATTGTTAATAACATCATTAAGATTTTACAGCAGGAATCTGCCAGAATGGTAGACGATGTTTTTCGGTCAGGGTACGATCACCTGAGTAAGACCATAAAAACCAAGGAAATTGTAGAAAAGCGAATTAATGATTACGATATTCTCCAACTAGAAGGTATAATTAGGGGAGTAGCTGTAAAAGAACTCAGGTTTATAGAACTATTAGGAGGATTGCTGGGTTTTTTGATCGGCATGATGCAAATAGCAATAATTTTGCTATTACAGGGATAGATTAACAGCAGGAGGTATATAAATGGTTACATTACAAATGAAAAACGGGGAAGAACGTCTCTACCCGGCGGGAACAACTTTTATGCAAGTCGCTGAAGACATAAGTTCCAAACTGGCTCAAAACGCAGTAGCGGTTGTTTTTAATGAAAAACTAACAGATTTAAATGCAGAAATACCAGGTGATGGTGCCTTAGAAATCCTGACTTTTGAAGATGAGCGGGCCCAGGATGTATACCGACATACTTCATCCCATATATTAGCCCAGGCTGTACAAAAATTATGGCCCGGGACCAAATTGGCAGTAGGACCAGCCATAGATAAGGGTTTTTATTATGATTTTGACAGTGAGCATAAATTTACTCCCGAGGATTTTAACAAACTGGAAAAAGAAATGAAAAAAATCATCCAGAAAAATTATCCCATATTACGCCGGGAAATATCTCAAGCAGAAGCGATAGAATTATTTACCCAAAGAGGAGAAGACTATAAGTTGGAATTTATCGAAGATTTGCCGGAAGATACAGTAATAAGCATCTATGAACAGGGTGACTTTATTGATTTATGTGCCGGCCCCCATTTGCCATCCACCAGCAGGATCAAAGCCATAAAGTTAATGAGCCTGGCCGGAGCCTACTGGCGTGGTGATGAGAGAAACAAGATGTTGCAAAGGGTATATGGCACTTCATTTCCCAGCAAAGAATTATTGGATGATTACCTTTATAAACTGGAAGAAGCCAAAAAAAGAGATCACCGAAAACTAGGCCGGCAGCTGGATCTTTTCGTAGTACTGGATGAAGGCCCAGGATTTCCGTTTTTCCTGCCCAAGGGCATGATTATTCGCAACCAGCTGGAAAAATTCTGGCGCGAGGAACATGAAAAAGCCGGTTACCAGGAGATCCGGACCCCCATCATATTAAACCGTAGTTTATGGGAACGTTCCGGGCACTGGGATCATTATAAAGAAAACATGTATTTTACATCCATTGATGAACAGGATTTTGCCATTAAACCCATGAACTGCCCGGGAACAATCTTAGTATACAGGCAAAATTTACACAGTTACCGGGAATTCCCCCTGAGGATTGGAGAAATGGGTTTGGTGCATCGTCATGAATTATCCGGGGTACTTCATGGGTTAATGAGAGTCAGGGCTTTTACCCAAGATGATGCTCATATCTTTATGCTCCCGGATCAGATCATTGACGAAATTAAGAATGTATTTGCCATGGTAGATCTATTTTACGGCATTTTTGACTTTAGCTATCATATCGAACTATCGACCCGACCGGAAAAATGCATGGGCTCCGATGAAATGTGGGACATGGCTACCGATTCTTTGCGTCAGGCCCTGGAAGAAAAAGGGGTTGATTATAAAGTGAATGAGGGAGACGGAGCATTTTATGGTCCCAAAATAGATTTTCATTTAAAAGATTCTTTGGATCGAACCTGGCAGTGTGGAACTATCCAGCTTGATTTTTCCATGCCCGAAATATTTGACTTGACCTATATCGGCGAGGACGGTAACAGACACCGGCCGGTTATGATACACCGGGTGATTTTTGGCAGCATAGAGCGTTTCATCGGCATTCTTACCGAGCATTTTGCCGGCGCTTTTCCGCTATGGCTGGCACCGGTTCAGGTGAGGATAATGCCCATTACGGAAAGAAACCATTTCTATGCCGAAGAAATCAGGCAATATCTTAAAGACCTTAACATACGGGTGGATGTAGACAACCGCAGTGAGAAAATCGGTTATAAAATCAGGGAAGGGCAGATGTTGAAGATCCCTTATATGCTGGTATTAGGTGATAACGAAACAGAGAACAGGAATCTTTCAGTTCGCAAACGTCGGGATGGGGATGTCGGAGCGCAAAGCCTGGAAGACTTTGTTCAACTGCTTCAACATGAAATAAAGAACAAAGTGATTTTCTGATTTTCTTATCCATGAGGTTTGGCACCGGATTTAATTCTTCGAGGGGGAGCAATTAAAAACCAAAGAATCCGAGTATCCGACATGATAATGTATGGCATGAGCACCATTTTCTACCTGCACAATATGGCCGGGAAGGATATATAAGCTTGTCATTTTACGGATAAAATGTTATACTATGATATGTATGAGCTAAGTAGAAGCCCGACTTCTCACCTTGCAATCATTAGTATTGCTAAGGTTACACGTTTAATACTATGCAAGCAAGGTATTATTTAGGGTGTAATGAATGGGAGAAGCGGGGAAAAAACCCCGCTTTTTTTATGGCTTTTTTTTTGACTCGACCAATAAATACACTTGGAGGTGAACTTCTTATTAGTAAAGATTTAAGGATCAACGATAATATCAGGGCTAAGGAAGTCAGACTAATCAGTGAGACTGGTGAGCAGTTAGGGATCCTATCTTTCCAGGAAGCGATGGAACTAGCTGAAAAAAAAGGATTAGACCTGGTTGAGGTTGCCCCCTCTGCTAATCCACCGGTTTGTCGTTTAATGAATTATGGCAAACATAAATTTGAGCAGAGCAAAAGAGAGAAAGAAGCCCGCAAAAAGCAGAAAATAATAACCATTAAAGAAATTAAAATGCGGCCAAATATTGATGAGCATGATTTTCAGGTAAAAGCCAAAAACGCTAGAAAGTTTTTGAGTGCTGGTGATAAAATTAAATTTACCATCATGTTCAGAGGCCGGCAAATTGCTCACCCGGAGTTAGGAGAAAGATTATCCCAAAAATTTGCTCGCGAGCTGTCCGATATATCTACCATTGAAAAGTCTCCTAAAGTTGAAGGCAGAAATATGGTAATGATCCTTGTTCCCAGACTAGAAAGTGTAAGTAAGGAGGAAGAAGTAAATGCCTAAAATGAAAACTCACCGGGGAGCGGCGAAAAGATTTAAAAAAACCGCCAGTGGAAAAATTAAACGTTCCAAAGCTTATGCCAGCCATCTTTTAAGCGGTAAAACCTCCAAAAGAAAAAGGAATCTGCGACAGGCAACCTTGGTAAGCAAAAGTGAAAATCACCGTATATCTGAGTTGATCCCTTATTATATAGAGGAGGTAAATACAAATGCCAAGAATTAAACGTGGAGTTCCAGCGCGTAAGAGACATAAAAAAATACTAAAAATGGCTAAAGGATACCGGGGCAGCAAATCAAAGCTTTTCCGGGTAGCCAACCAGCAGGTAATGAAATCGGGCAATTACGCCTATATACATAGAAAGCTGAAAAAAAGAGATTTCCGCAAGCTTTGGATAAGCCGGATCAATGCAGCGGCCAGAATTAATGGAACCAATTACAGCAAAATGATTTACGGCCTGAAAATGGCCGGGGTTGATATCAACCGGAAAATGCTTTCTGAAATGGCGATTTTAGATCCCCAGGGTTTTGCCGAACTGGCAGAACTGGCCAAAAGTCATAACTAGAACCGATGATAGCATTCTCCTATTAAAAATATGGCGGCATCCGCAATATTTTATTTTTATCGGGATGAGGTTTTTTCATGCAGGTTTTGGTTTCAAAGGAAAATAGGCAGATCAAAATGGCCCGTAAGCTACAGGAGAAAAAACACAGGGATCAAAAGGGTTTATTCTTGATAGAAGGGCAAAGAGCGGTTCAAGAACTTTTCATTCGGCCCGATCTGATTGAGACTTTATTTGTGTCCGACAACCTCATGGAAGTTTATGAAGGCGATGTGCAAAGACTTCATATAAAGCAAGCCTATCAGGTTAAAGCGGACTTAATGAAGTATCTTTGTGCTACAGAAACTCCTCAGGGTATTGCTGCCATTGCCCGCAAACCGGTATGGTCCCCAGACAAATTGCTTCAACCGGATAGTACGGTGTTTTTTTTAGACCGCATTGCGGATCCCGGGAATCTGGGGACCATAATTCGTACGGCCTGGGCCCTGGGTATTGGTGTACTGCTTCTTAGCAGCAACAGTACAGATCCTTTTAGCCCTAAGGCGGTCAGGGCTTCTATGGGCGGGATAGTTAAAATACCGGTATATCAAGCTGTTAGCACCAGTATGATCCGTGAATTGAAAGAAAAAGGATACCAGGTCCTTGCTGCCGATAGCAAGGGGAATAAGCTATTGTATGATATAAACTTTAATTCCGGGAAATCATTAATTATATTTGGCAGCGAAGCCCACGGGATGAGCGGGGATTATTCTTATATGGTAGATGCCTGGGTTAAAATACCACTTCAGCAGGAAGCAGATTCTCTTAATATCGCCGTAGCCCACGGGATTTTTTCTTCTGAGATCAGGCGGCAGAGATTATATGGTTAATTCTTGTTTTTAGGATGCTATTATGCTAAAATTATGTCAAATCGGCCCTAATTAAATGGGAGGGTAGATTGTACATGGCAAAGCAGGCAGAGGCATACTGGCATCTTTTCGAGGCATCAGGCAGTATCATTTACTATCTCCTATATAAAAAGTTAATAACTCTGTAAAATTGCTATGAACAGGACTATTAGCAAGAAGCGATTACGTTACAGGGAATTTACACTATGAATTGAGAGTGTAAAAAAGGTAATCCTTGCGAATTCACCTGGGAGCAGGAGATTGAAATAATAGTAGGTCTTCCCGGATAATCCGTTATCATTGATGAAGTGAACCAGGCCTGACCTGGTTAATTAGGGTGGTACCGCGAAAAATGCTTTCGTCCCTTGGGGAGGAAAGCATTTTATTTTATTGTGAGGAGGTTTATTGATGTTAAAAAAACTGGAGCATTTAGAGGGGGCCATACAGGAAAAAATAGACGGTATTAAGGATCTGGCATCTTTGAATGATTTGAGAGTAAAGGTGTTGGGACGCAAAGGGGAAATAACTCTCCTGCTAAAAGAAATCAAGCATCTGACACCGGAGGAAAGAGTCCACACCGGGCGACTGGCGAACGAAATCAAAACCAACCTGGAAAAACTGCTGGAAGTAAAAAAGCAAGACCTGGAACAGGAAGAAATAAATATCAGATTGTTGGAAGAGAAGATCGATATAACCCTGCCGGGTTTACCCTATATTAATGGGAGAAAACATCCACTGACCAGAATAACAGAAGAAATAAAAGAAATCTTTCTGGCTATGAGTTTCAGCATTGCTGAAGGGCCTGAAATCGAATGGGATTATTATAATTTTGAAGCTTTGAATGTTCCCAAAGACCACCCTGCCCGGGATATGCAAGATACATTATACATCAGTGAGGATATTCTTTTAAGAACCCATACTTCCCCGGTACAAGTAAGAATGATGGAAAAAACGGCACCCCAGCTGCCACTAAAAATTATCGTGCCGGGAAGAGTATACCGCAGGGATGATGATGCCACGCATTCCCCCATGTTTCATCAGGTTGAAGGTCTTCTGATTGATGAACATATAAATTTTGGGCATTTGAAATCCATGCTATTACATTTTGCCCAGCATGTTTTTGGGGAAGAGGTTAAGGTCCGCTATAGACCGAGCTTTTTTCCTTTTACCGAGCCCAGTGCCGAAATGGACATATCTTGTGTAAACTGCAAAGGCAGTGGATGCCGGGTTTGTTCTCAAACCGGTTGGCTGGAAATATTGGGGGCAGGTATGGTTCACCCACAGGTTTTGGAATATGGTGGCTATGATCCCAAGAAAGTCAATGGTTTTGCATTCGGCATGGGGATTGAACGTATTGCCATGTTAAAGTATGGAATCAATGATTTGCGATTATTTTTTGACAATGACCACCGGTTTTTAGCTCAAATCTAGGAGGGGTATTGATGATAGTATCATTGCAGTGGCTTAAAGAGTATGTTCACATTAGTTGTTCGGCCCGAGAATTAGCTCACAAACTGACGATGTCCGGCATTGCGGTTGAACGGGTGGAAACTTTAACCGGGGATTTCACTTTGGAATTAGATCTTACTCCCAATCGGGGGGATTGCCTGGGCCTGATAAACCTGGCCCGGGAGGTGGCAGCCTTACATGGAACCAACATCAAACTCCCTCTTATAGAACTTAAAGAAAATGATGAGCGCATAGAGGAATACATAAACATAGAGATATATGATCCGGACCTTTGTCCCCGCTACGCCGCCCGGCTCATTAAAAATGTGCAGATCAAACCATCCCCGGACTGGATGCAGGAGCGATTAATAAAAGCAGGAGTCAGACCTATCAATAATGTGGTTGATATCACCAATTATGTTATGTTGGAAACCAACCAGCCTCTGCATGCTTTTGATTATGACTTGTTGGGAGAGCAAAAGACCATTATTGTAAGAAGAGCAACCCCTATGGAAACCATCACAACCCTGGATGACCAGGAAAGGACTCTCGATGATAATGACCTGCTGATTTCTGAAGAATCTAGGCCCCTGGCTTTAGCCGGAATTATGGGAGGAAAAGAAACAGAAATACATGAAAACACCAGGAATGTATTGCTGGAATCAGCCCATTTTTTCAGCCGGGGTATTCGTAAGACGGCCAAAAGATTAAACCTGCGCAGCAATTCTTCTACCCGTTTTGAAAAAGGGGTGGACCCGGAAGGAGTTGTTTTTGCTATAAACCGGGCCGCCAGCCTGATGGCACAATGGGCTGATGGTGAGATTGTGGGTGCTGTTTTAGATGTGCATCCAAATCCCATGCCGCCAAGGACTATTAACGTAAACCCTGACCAGGTTAACAAACTGCTGGGATGTTCCCTTTATCCGGCAGAAATGAAGGCGATCCTTAACCGGCTCCATTTTTCTGTCGAGAATGAGGGAAACACCTTATTGGTGGATATCCCTGGATACAGGCCGGATCTGCTTCAGGAAGTGGATTTAATTGAAGAAATTGCCCGGATTTATGGTTATGACAATATACCGGCTCAATTACCGGTGCTGGATCCGGGTCAGGGGGGACGATCTTCCTATCAGAAATTTAAAGATGAGGTTTTAACCCTGGCTAGCAGAAATTTTATGGAAACCATCAATTACAGTTTTGTATCTCCCCGACATTTCGATATGCTTACTTTGTTTCCCCATAATAGTTGCCGCCGTGCTTTGAAAATCGCCAACCCCATGTCCGAAGAGCAAAGTGTTATGAGAACTCTGCTGATCCCAGGTCTAATGGAAGTAATAAGCCGCAACCTGGCCAGAAAAAACAATGACCTGGCGTTTTTTGAAATGGGTATGGTATATATACCCCAAGAAGACGGCTTGCCCCGGGAAAAATTAAAACTGGGGGCAGCTGTAACCGGGAATACCGGCATAAACTGGTTGAAAAAGCAAATTGATATGGATTTCTATTATCTTAAAGGCATTTTAGAAGATTTGTTACAACGTCTGGGGGTTAAAGAATATAGTTTTATCGAAGGCCAGGAGGAATTTTACCATCCGGGGCGATCGGCATATATAAAAATGGAGGAAGAAATCATAGGCCATATGGGGGAAATCCATCCCCGGGTTGCACAGCATTTTGAGCTTAAACAGCGTACCTGTGCCCTGGAATTAGAATTAGACAAACTCTATCCCTGTTGGGAACAAAAAAAAGAAATAATGCCGATATCTAAATTCCCGGGGATGGAAAGAGATCTGGCGGTGGTAGTGCAGGAACAGGTTAGCAGTTCTCTTTTGATCAAAGTAATAAAGGATGCGGGAGGATTATTGTTAACCAATATCGAGGTTTTTGATGTTTATGCCGGTGAACAGGTTCCGGAAGGCTATAAAAGCATAGCCCTGAGGCTTGCCTTTTTATCCCATGAGAAAACCCTTTCCGATGAGGAAGTGAACCAATATATGCATCAAATCATTGATCATTTGTCCCGGGCATTAAACGCTCAGTTACGATGAGTTTATCTTTTTACCTAAGGTGATGATGCTTCGAGCCCTTGCAAAGGGCTCTTTTTTTTCATGGTATTGGTGATTATCCCATCCCCCAAATAGCAATTTATTGGAAAAAAGTTTGCAAAAGACATAAATTAGGGGTTGTTAAGAAACTAGCATCATAAGAAGATGAAAATATATTATAATGGCTTAAAGAGGAGGGATGGATTTGAGGCAGACTAAGTTGGAAGAATCTAAGATTTTAATCGAGGTTTCTCAACGGGGCAATTATCTTGTACCTCCCGGCATTACCCTGGCAGCATTCTGTGCATTGATTGACCCCCAACTCAAGCATCAAGTAATGGCGGCAATTTGTAATCACAGACTTATTGATCTCCATGATAAGCTGGAACAGCCCTGCGTTTTGGAACTGGTTTTAACCGACTCTGACCTGGGCCTGCGCATATATCGCCGCAGTGTAGAGTTTTTATTGGTTAAGGCTTGCCATGATGTGTTTCCCAAGCATCAAATGGCCATAAAATATTCCATTTCTAATGCCTTGTTTTGTGAATTCACTGATTTTGATATCAGCATTGCAGAGATCAAACAGATTGATGAGAGAATGATGGAAATAATAAATGACGATTTACCGATAAACAAAGTGAAGGTTGGGAAAAATGAAGCATTGTTGCTGTTTAAGCGGCAGGAGCAGATACATAAGGCTCAGCTTATGCAGATGATGCACGATCAAGAAACCGTGCTTTATGAAATAGATGGGTTTTATGAGAATTCTTATACTGCGATGGTCAATAATACAGGAATATTGGAAAAATTTAGATTGCTCAAATACTATAGCGGGTTTCTGATGCAGAATCCTGAAACACATACGGAAGGAAAGATAGAGGATTATATTGAACAAAAAAACCTGGCCAATGTTTTTACGGAAGCAAAAGAATGGTCTCAGATGTTGAACATTTCATATGCTACGGATTTAAACCGCTCGATAAACAACGGAGAGATTGGCGATATCATAAGAGTAAATGAAGCCTTGCACGAAAAAAAGATTGCCTATATTGCTGATGAAATATGCCGTAGAATCGGAGCCAGAGTGGTTCTTATTTCGGGCCCCTCCTCATCGGGAAAAACAACTTTTGCCCAGCGGTTAATGATCCAGTTGAGGGTTAATGGGAAGAAGCCAATTTCTATTTCCATAGATAATTATTTTGTTGACCGGGTGCTGACTCCGTTAAACCAATATGGGGAATATGATTTTGAAGCATTAGAAGCCATTCAAATAAGCAGGCTAAACCAAGATTTATCCCGCTTGATCAGGGGAGAAAAAGTTCAGACTCCGGCCTACAATTTTCGAACCGGAAAATCTGAGGAAACCGGTCCCACCTTAGAAGTGGCAGCCGACGATTTTATCATTTTGGAGGGGATCCATGCCTTAAACGATCAACTTACCCCGATTATCAGTAATGACCAAAAGTACAAAATATTTATCAGTGCTCTAACTCCATTGAATTTAGATACAACCAATCGTATTCCCACCACCCACTGCCGCTTAATCCGTCGTATCATCAGAGATGTCCGCACCCGGGGATATAATGCATTAGAAACCTTGAAACGGTGGCCTTTTATCCGAAAAAGCGAAGATGCAAGTATTTTCCCCTTCCAGGAAGAGGCAGATATTTGTTTCAATTCTTCCCTGGTGTATGAATTATCTATTTTAAAAGATCATGCAGAACCACTACTCCGGGAAATTGCTCCTCAAAACAGCGAATATATTGAAGCCTGTCGCCTGTTGGATTATTTGAGTTTTTTTTACCCGGCTCTGGGAGACGAGATTCCCAATACATCTATTTTACGGGAATTTATTGGTGACAGCAGCTTTCGTCACTGAGCTGTACTGGATTTTTTGCATCATTCTTGTTACAGTAAATGCAATTAATGTAAACTCAGGTCATGGTTTATTAGGTAATAACAGGAATTAAAAGAAATATGAAATGGGGATGGGGGGTTTTTATGGAGGGCAAGATTTTGGTGGTAGATGATGAGGAAGCATTGGTAAGGTTAATTACCTATAATCTAAACAAGGAAGGTTTTACCACGGCATATGCTTATGATGGCAATTCGGCTTGGGATTTAATCCAAAAAGAGAAGCCGGATCTGATCATATTAGATCTGATGCTGCCCGGGAAAGACGGGTTGGAAATTTGCCGGGATATGCGTTATGAGAACATCAATATTCCCATCATTATGCTAACGGCTAAAGATGATGAGATTGATAAAGTTGTAGGTCTGGAAATGGGGGCTGATGATTATGTTACCAAGCCCTTTAGTGTGAGGGAATTAACAGCGCGGGTAAAGGCGGTTTTACGGAGAAAAAGCGATTTTGCCGCCGAAACAGAAGCAGAGAGTGAAATCCATATAGGCCAATTCACGATTAAGCCGGAAAAATACGAAATCTTTCTTAATGATCAGTTATTAGACTTAACCCTTAAAGAATATGAATTGCTGGAAATTCTGCTGCGCAATAAAGGCCGGGTATTAAAACGGGATTATCTTTTGCAGGTTCTTTGGGATTATGCCGAGAGTGCCAACACCAGAGTTCTTGATGTGCATATTAGCAAAATCAGAGACAAAATCGAAGAGGATTCAAAGAATCCTCGTTATATCAAGACCATAAGAGGTTTGGGCTATAAATTTGAGGAGGGCATTGATGCTTAAATCCCTAAAATGGAGACTTTCTGTTACCTTTTTGATAATTGTGCTGCCGTTTTTATTGATAATAAACTTTTTTTTATTATCCCAATATAAGGAGCAGAAATTACAATATGAAAGAGACAGTTTGTTGCAGGAAGGCATGATTATTACCGAGTTGATAGAGGAAAAAGGTTTCGGGGACAATTATGGCGAGTATTATCAGAGTATTAGCCAACGTGTATCAGCCCAAACCAATCATCAGATCACGATTATTAACCAGCAGGGTCAAATTTTGGGGGCATCTGAAATACCGCCTGGCGTCATCACCATACATCAGAGCCATCCGGAGGTATTTGATGCATTACAGGGTAAAACAGGTCAGGTTATCCGCTACAACGAAGTAGAAGGAAGGAAAATCCTCTACCTGGCAGTTCCGGTCAGCAATGAAGATTTTCAGGGAGTCTTAAGGTTGGCCAAATCCCTGGAACAAATGGAAAAAACCAATCAGAATGCCACCAGATTGGTTTTATTATTTAGTCTTCTGTCTGGCATCATTGTGTTTTCAGCTGCTTTTCTGGTATCCAGGCATTTATCCACTTCTTTGCGGGCCATGAATGAGGCCGTAGAAGATATTTCCCAGGGTAATTTTAAAAGACGGGTTCAGCATAGTTCAGATGACGAATTGGGTATGCTTGCAACCAGCTTAAATGATATGTCTCAGCATCTGGAACAAACCATCAAAGAGATATCAGAAGTAAAAAACAGGTTGGAAGTGGTTTTAAACAATACTGTAAACGGGGTATTAATGATTAATCCCGAAGGCCGGATTATGTATATTAATCCGGTAGCCTATGCTCTTTTGGGTTTAGAAAAAGATGTTGCCGATAGACCCCATGTTGAAGTGATTAATAATTATGAGCTGGTAGCTTCCATTGATATGGTGAACACCAACATGAAGATTATACAGAAAGAAATCGTTCTTCATACCCTGGGGGAAAAGGTCGTAGCAGTAAATATTATCCCTGTATCCAACTTGGACTACGACACCCGAGGTGTTTTAGTTATTATCAATGATATTACCCGGATTAAAAAACTGGAACAAATACGCAAGGATTTTGTGGCGAATGTATCCCATGAACTGAAAACTCCGGTTGCTTCGATTAGTGGTTTTGCAGAAACACTTCTGGCAGAAAGCAAAAATTATCCTGAAAATATTAAGGAATTTATCAATATTATTTATGAAGAAACCCAGCGACTATCCCGACTGATTAACCGGCTTTTGGAGTTGTCACGCATAGAATCAGAAAAAGCCCGCTTTGCTTTTGAGGTTATCAATTTGGATGAATGCATCCGGGGAGCGGTGAAACTGGTGGAAAAGAGAGCAGAGTATAAAGATATAAAAGTCAATTACCAGCCACCGGGAGAGGCTCTTTTCATAAAAGGCGACGGGGATCTTATCATGCAGGTAATTATCAATCTGCTGGATAATGCTGTAAAGTATAGCCCGGAAGGCGATAGTGTAGATATCGAAGTAGAAAATGTAGGGAAATACTATAAGGTGCATGTGATCGACAAAGGACAGGGAATACCCTCCAAAGAAATCCCCCGCATATTTGAACGTTTCTACCGGGTAGACAAAGCCCGCAGTCGTAAGACCGGCGGAACAGGCCTGGGCTTGGCCATCGTAAAACATATAGTGGAGAACCACGAAGGCCAGGTTGGAGTTTTAAGTGCACCGGGCACCGGTTCTGATTTTTATTTTATGCTTCCTCAAGCAGATCAGCCGGACCAGAAAAACGAATAACTTTTTACATGGCTGATCTAGATTATTAACAGACAAATGCTTTTCATTTAACCAAACCATGGTACCTTAAAGGTATCATCCCATTATAAAGGCAAAAAAGAATGGAGGGCTAAAATGAAAAACAGAAAAGTTAACAGAAGCTTGAGGTTGCTGCTTATTGGGGCTCTATTGTTTTCCCTATCCCTGGCAGCAGGTTGTGGCCAAAGGCAAGAACCTGCTCCGGAAAACGGGGAAGCCATTACCGGTTCCATAACCGTAGCGGGTTCAACATCAGTACAACCGATTGTGGATGTTTTGGCGGAAGAGTTTATGGCCCAATATCCCGGAACCAGAATTGATGTCCAGGGCGGCGGGTCCAGCCAGGGTATTGAAACGACTATATCCGGTGCAGCCCAAGTAGGTATGAGCTCCCGGGAATTAAAACCGGAAGAACAAACCCAGTTAACAGAGTATACTTTAGCCCTTGACGGGATTGCCATTGTAGTGCATCCCAGTAATGTAGTAGAAAACTTGAGCATGGACCAGGTAAGGGAGATTTATTTAGGAAATATAACCAACTGGAGCGAAGTGGGTGGATCCAATGCTATGATTGCAGTTGTATCAAGGGAAGCTGGATCCGGTACCCGGGGGGCATTTGAAGATATCCTGATGGATAAGCAGGATATTTATGCCGGGGTCATTATTCAAAATTCCACCGGCGCCATCCGGCAAACGGTGGCCGGGGACAGAAATGCCATTGGTTATATATCTTTTGTCACCTTAAGTGAAGAGGTAAAAGCATTATCTGTTGGTGATACAGAAGCCACCATTGAAAACGTTCAATCCGGAGCATACAAAGTAGCCAGACCCTTCTTACTCTTGACCAAAGGTGAACCCACCGGTTTGACCAAAACCTTCCTGGACTATGTCCTGGGGCCTTTAGGACAGGCCATTGTGGTAGAAGAAGGAGCTATAAGCCTAACATACTAAGACCAACTTATTCGCCAAGTCTTTGCCCGGACGAAAGCACGGTTATCCTCAAAAAAGACCTGCAGC
>PWPP01000043.1 GCA_003558625.1 Syntrophomonas sp. | reverse complement strand
CTAGGCTTATAAACCGTGCTTTTATAGCAGTCAGGCTCTGGCTGGCTGCGGTCATAGGCCGACCGGGAGGGAGGAGAAAAAGAATCACTTGAGGATGTCCTATCTTCTTTTCCGTCTGGACCCAGGGCATATTCCTGCGGCACTTTTAACACCTGCCCCCTGTAGATCGTGGTCTTGCCGAGACCGTTTAATGCCATCAATTGCTGATAACTGGTTCCATAGACCCGGGCAATTCCATCAAGGTTGTCACCCGTGACTACCCGGTATTCACCATAAATCATCTCCTGGGCCTGGCTCTGAAGACTTGCCCCGGGAAGAATGAATATAAGCACCCCGGCCAATAACAGGCTTAACCAGATGCTGCAGATGGTCTTTTTTTTGTTAGTTGCCCGGGGGTTTAGATGTCTTAAATCCATCATTCTCCATCCCCATCTCCTTCCTCAAACACTAGGACCGATTTGGGATTAACACTGATGATGCCACCAAATTCTACTTTCATTGTTTCTTCATCGGATTCCAATATTACAGCTTCAGGCAGAATATCCACGATGGTCCAGGTGTCAGCAATCGTTCTCCCCCGCCCGGTTATATGAGCAATCCCCCCGGCCTCCAGAATCACCAGGTCCTGGCCCTGGGCATCGCGCATAATTCCTTTTAACTCCAGAGGCCCGGCAAAAGGATCCCTCTTCCGGTTTTGGTCCGCGGTTAGGGGAACGTTTTCCATTTCTCTCTGGTCCTCAGGCAATATGATAACCTGCCGGCCAGCGGGTGTTGAGTTAACCGGAGGCGAAGTCTGATCCCGGCTCAGGTAAAAGGCCCAAGCCCCAGTTCCGGCAATGACCAACAAACACATTATGATCAATTTGCTACGGTGATTTTTTATTACCTGGGATAATTTCTGTCGGCCATTACCCCCATTCGTGTTTACTTCTGCCATCTATATCTTCCCTCTCCTTTTTTATTTTCTACCGGAACCTCTTATTTCTCCGGCCCGATGAAATGCGCTGGCACGAATTTCCGTCCTCAAGGCGGGTAAGTCGGCTCTGCCTTTAGCTATGTTAAACTGGTCGATGCGGATCGTGCGAGAATGGGTCTCCAGACACCTGATGAACTGGACCGAATTAAAATAGCGTCCTTCCACCACCATTGAAAAGGGTATTTCCACATATTCATCTTTTGGTTGCCGGGAACTAAAGGCGATATCGATTAATTTTACCCCATTACGGTCTGCTTCCTTACGCAAATTTAAAACCAGGATATCCTCCTGTGGCTCCAGGGGCAGCATGGACTTCATTTGGCTCAATTGGGCTTCCATTTCTTCACCTTTCTGAGCCAAGACCTGAAGCCGATGGAACTCCTGCCAGTCCATAGCCAGTCGTTCCCGTCCCTGCATCACATGAACCGAGCTGTCATTCCAGGAATGATATTGGCTATATACCAGAAACAAAGCTATACTTAAGCCCATCAATACCAGTATTATCCAACGATCGATTCGAATTTTCGGCTTCATTGTTCCGCCTCCTTCTGATTCCCGGCCTGAAATTCCGAACCGGGGAGGAGGTCGGATTTGATCTCAAAATTTATCATTTCCCGCCCCCCGAAGAATCCTCGGCGGGCAAAGGTACAGGTAACCCCGTCCAACCCCTCAACGGTCTGGACTTCATGCAACCACCACGCTACAGCAGGGTGGTCAAAGGTCCAGCCCCGGATGATGAATTCCCCGGGTTCCTGGGTAGAGGTTGTATTATGTTCATAATTAGCTCTCAACTCACTTAACCAGATATCAGCAGCCATTTTTTCATTGATCTGGTGCAAAAGATGAGACCAGCTCGGAGTAGTCCCCATTGCTTTGTTGGCCAGGGATTCTATCGCTGTGACCTGGTTTTTGAGATCTTGATAATGCAGGTATTGGCTGCTTTCCTGCTCCAAAAACTGACGTTCCTGGTTAATGGTCGCAAGCTCGTAATGATTGATATAGGTCATTAAACCCAAGGCTGCATAGACTGCCAATAATATTCCAATGACCAAAACGCCAACCATAAGATATCTTTCCCGCTTCCTCTGAAATTGTCTTTCCGCCACTAATTCCGGGGGTAAAAGGCTTATGTTTTTCACCTTTTACACCTCCAGTCCGCGCCGGGCCAAACCCAGGCTTACTGCATACTCCAGGCCCTGATCCTTGCCCTCCGAAAGTAATAGGTGTGGCACGTTTATACCTGTAAAAATATACTGGAGCTCTACCTTAATTCCCAGGTTGGTTTCGAGTTGGGCCTGTAGCCATGTTATTTTCGCTCCTCTTCCGCTCAAAAAAATCTGGGTGATGGTTTCGGCAGTCGTCAGGCGCCGGAAGTGACTGATGGAATTGCGTATTTCTGTAATCAGGCTATAACCCCAGGAATACAATGCTTTTTGTTTTTTTTCGACGTCTCCAGGTTGGTCCGTGGGCATGATTTGCAACACCTGTTCCAGGGAACATTCTTCCATCTCAGCCAACTGTTTCAGGCTAACCGGCATGAGCCGGGTTAAGCGGGGAGAACCGTTTACCAGAATCACAATGGTGGAGTTTCCATTGGAAATATTCACCAGGGCAACGGTTCCTTTTTGGGCAGCCGGGGGCAAGATTTTTAATAAAGCCAGTGGAGATACATCTATGTCACAGGGCTCCAGTTTGGCATCAGCCAGAGCGGCGAGAAATTCTTTTAACATGTCCCGCCGGGCTGCTACCAGCATAACTTCAAGCTTTCTACCTTCCGGAGTTTGGGTCTCCCCTACCACCGTATAGTCAAAGACCACTTCATTCATGGGCAAGGGCAAATATTCCGGAGCCTGGAGCCGTACCATTTGGGCCACCTTGTTATCAGGGGGCTTGGGAAATGTGGTATAGCGTACCAGAACACCCTGGTTGGCCACACCCAGAACTACCTGCCGTTTTTTTAATTCCAAACGAGACCAGAGCTCTATCAGGGCAGTAGAAACAGATAGGGGTTGCACCACCATCCCCTCCACCATGGCTCCCTCGGGCAAAGGATGCGTACCCCATTTCACTAGCTGGGGCTGTTCGGGAGTACCCCTCATTTCCACCACTCTGATTGTTCCGGCATCCAATTCCACCCCAATACTTCCGGGTCTGGAAAAAAAGCCCATGCTATGATCAGCTCCTCCCGGACTATTTTTTGCTATGCTATTTATGTTTTTTTATGCCTATTTCTATTATCTGCTCAGGGAGTATATCCCCGGTGTTACAGGGCGTTACAGGGTGGTTATAACGGTAAAGATAGGCAGATACAGGGCTACCATGATGATTCCAACCATAACCCCCAGGACAATAATCAGAAGTGGTTCGATCAGGGATGTCAGAGCTTTGGTCATCGCTTCTACCTCAGCTTCGTAAAATTCTGCCACCCGGGACAGAAGAAAAGGCAAAGACCCGGTTTCTTCTCCCACCGCAATCATCTCAATGACCATGGGAGGAAAGAGACCGCTGGTTTTTAAGGGTATGGCAATATTTTCACCGGTTTGGATATTTTCCCCTGCCTTTTTAATGGCATCATCAACCCGGGAATTGTCTAAGGCAGCTCCGGTAGTTGATAACGCCTGTAAAACGGGGATACCTCCTCCCAGCAAGGTGGACAGGGTGCGGGCAAAAGAAGCTACCATAACCTTTTGGGACAAAGATCCGAAAACCGGAAGCTTGAATTTCACCCCGTCCCAGAGGCGCCCCCCCCCGGGGCTTCTGAAATACATTTTAATTCCCTGGTACAGTCCGGCTATGCCTAAAATCCATAGATACCAATAAAACCGGATGGATTCGGACAAAGTCAGTATAGCTGCAGTTATAAAGGGCAGTTTCATTTCTGCCGGGAAAAAGCTTATAAATACAGGGACAATAAAAATCATCATCACCAGCATGATCAAGAGGGCAAAAACCATCACTACGACCGGGTATATGGTAGCAGCTCTGATCTGATCATTGAGGATCTTGCTCTTTTCCAACTGGTCGGCCAGGCGATGAAGAACTTGATTGAGGTCTCCTGAAACCTCACCGGAGCGTACCATATTTACATACAGGTTGGAAAAGATCTCCGGGCGAGATTCAAGCGCCGTGGAAAACTGGGCTCCTTCTTCCACATTACGGGCCACATCGGCCAGGGCATCTCCCAGGGTCGGTTTTTCTGCCTGCTGGCTCAGGGTAAATAGTATTCGGGTCAAAGGGATCCCGGCATCCAGCATGGATGCCAGCTGACGGCTAAATATTGCCAGGTCCCCCAGCTTGACTTTCCGGGGAAATCGATATATCTTGCTTAACGGGGACGGCTTGGCCTCGTTAATTTCCAGCACCGTATATCCCATCTGGCGTAGACGGGTATGAACAACGGTTTCATATTCAGCCTTCATCTCACCGGTGATCATCCTGCCCGATGGGTTTATGGCTTCATAACTAAAGTTTTCCATCCCAAGCTCACCTTCTCTTCCTATACAAACAGATACACCTGAAATTTTTCCTATCCGGATTTAGGTGGAGTGAACGCCCCCTGCCCTCCCATGAGTAGCCGCTCCAGTTCCTTTTTATCCACACTGTTCCGGAAGGCGGCTTCCCGGCTTATTTTTCCGGCCAGTTGCAGGGCAGCCAGGGCCTGGTCCATGGTCTGCATGCCCATACCCCTTGAAGTTTGTATCACGGAATAAAGCTGGTGTTCTTTGCCTTCCCGGATCATATTGCTTACAGCATGGTTTACCAGCATCAGCTCAGCAGCAACTACCCGGCTGCTACCGTCAGCGTTTTTGATCAGCTTTTGGGCACATATCGCCTGCAGGGAATTGGCCAGCTGATGCCGCACCTGATTCCGGGCTTCCTGTGGAAACACATCTACCACCCGTGCAATGGCCAGGGGCGCAGTCTGGGTGTGCAGGGTAGAAAAAACCAGGTGCCCCGTCTCGGCTGCGGTTAAGGCGATAGCGATACTTTCCAAATCCCGCATTTCCCCTACCAGGATAACATCGGGGTCATGACGGAGTGCATGGCGCAGGGCATGAGCAAAGGAAAGAGTATCACTGCCTATTTCCCGCTGTTTCACAATGGACTTTTTGTGCCGGTGCAGGAATTCTATGGGATCTTCTATGGTAATGATATTTACTTTCCGTTCCTCGTTAATAACATTGATGATGGCGGCCAGGCTGGTGCTTTTCCCACTGCCGGCAGGGCCGGTAAAAAGGACCAGACCCCGGCTCAGGTAGCATAGATCCCTGACGGCTGAAGGCAGCCCCAGCTTTTGCAGATGGATGGGTTCAACCGGAACCAGCCGGTACACTATAGCCAGGGTTCCCCTCTGCCACATAACATTGCCCCGAAAGCGGGCTATCCCTATCATGCTATAGGCAAAATCCAGTTCTTTTTTTTCCCGAAGGACCTCCCACTGCCAGGGTTCCAGCAATGGGACCAGTAATTCCCTCACCTGTTCTGGTTTCAAAGGGGTGTATTCCAAAGGGATGAGATCCCCGTTAATGCGAAATATTGGCGGAGCCCCGGGAGTGATATGTATATCGGAGCATTTCCTCTCCATGGCGATTTTCATAATATCTTCCATGGTAAGGGGATACGTCCCTTCTATAGTTGCAGATCTTCGGTTGCAATTTTTCGATGTCATAGAAGCAGCCTGGTCTAAAGGGGTGAATTCCATGCCTGATACCACCCTTCCCATCCCTTATTCAGGGTCCTGGCCATATTCCGGTAAAAAACCCCGGCTTCCAGTCCGGTCGCAGTTGTTCCTCGTCTAACTTCATTATGGCTCTTTTAATAATGGGCTTTTTTGGTATACCCAAAAAAACCAATTCCAGGATGGTTTCGACATCGGTTTTTATTATCCTGCATGCACGTCATGAATTAATGTTTTTTTTCAACATTTCAAGAGTATGCTCTTGGGATTTATCCAGGGAAAGGGATATCCCGGACTAATTTTTTTCATCACAGTAGCAGGGCCGGATGAATTCTATTGGTTTTTAAACAGTCGACGCAGGATGAAGGTTTCCAGGAGACGGGATATTTTGGTGCCCACAAATTCCTTTTTGCCCAGCGGGGTTACGAGAATGGTAATAAGACCCGCCCGGTTGCCACCCAGTACATCGGTAAAGATCTGGTCTCCGATCATGGCGGTCTCTTCTTTTTTCAGCCCCATCCGTTCAACCGCCAGGTAGAAGGCAAAACGGCGGGGTTTCTGGGCCTTATGGATATAGGGCAAATTAAGCTTCTCAGCTACCTCCAGGACTCTTTTCTCCCCGTTGTTAGACAGGATGCAGGCTTTTAAACCCAGTTTTTCAACCTGTTCAAACCAGGCGCAGACTTCTTCGGTTATTTCCCGGGAGTTCCAATGGGTAATGGTATTGTCCAGGTCTACGATTATACCTTTAATGCCCCTTTTTTTAAGCTGGACCAGGGGGATGTCAAACAGGGTATCGTAGTATAAATCAGGATATAATAAGCGGGCCATATAGCCACCTCGTTCTTCATTATTTAACCGCTGTCCGCTCCAGCATGGTAAAGGGAACGGAATACTACGGCGGCCGTTTCCGGGGCTACCGGATTGAGACAATAGCCGCTGGCTGCTTCCACCCCGTTCATAACCAGCAGACGGGGGGAAATTTCTATAAACCAGTGATAGGCCGGCAAGTTTACCATGTTGGCCGGAGCTGTATGTATCACTAAATTATAGGCCGGATCCTCCAGGTAGGTCAACATTACCCGTAAGAGCCGGGGGAGGAGTAGAGAAAGACTTTTTATTTCTTCTCGGCTGATATCCCCAAAATGCTGGTGATGGCTGCGGGGAATGATCCAGGTTTCATAAGGAAAACGGGAGGCATAGGGGCAGATAAGCAAGAAATGCTCCTCCCCGGCGATCACCCTGCTTTCCAGTCTCTGTTCTTCCCGGAGCAGGTCACACAGATAACAGGAGCTGTCTTGACTGTAATAGGCTATTAATCCCCGGTTTTGGGTCGGAACCATGGGAAAAGCCAGGATCTGGGTATGACTGTGGTCCTGGGATGCCCCGGCAAATAGCCCCCGATTTTTGTATACCTGGATATATTTTATGCGCTCGTCCTCAAGCAGGTGATTATAACGGCGTTTCAGGGTGAGCAGGATCTGTTCCATGCGATCGGCATCAAATTGATGCATTTCCTGGTCATGGCTGGGGGTTTCTACTATGACTTCGTGTTTGCCTACATTGCTGTAACTGTGGTAAAAACCGGCCTGTTTTTTCATCAGTACCCCCTGCAGGGAGAAAACGGAGAACTTGTTGGGAATGGTACGAATGGTCCAACCAGGTGTGTCGGGCAGGGTGTTGCCTTCCCGCACTGCTTCAATTTCTGGTGGTGTCAGTGCTTCATTGCCTTCACAGAAAGGGCATACTTCTGGCAGCGCTTCGATCTGAATGCATTTTTTGTTGATGGTAAAATTCTGGGGATGCAGGGCTTTATCGGTTGCTGTAACCACCCAGCTGTCTCTCATGATATCCTTTCTGATTTCCGGCATAGGCCAACCTCCTTATTCTATCCCCCGATCCCGTCCACAAATAAGACCGGGCGTTGGGCTGCCGGCGATCCTATTCATGGGCAGCTAAGAAAAAAATGGTTTTTCCCCGGCAGGCCGAACCGCCGGGATACCGTGTATATTTTAGCATAAACCCGCCCCGGGGAGAATATGTAGGCAGGGATTGATGCAGAGAACACCCGTGGATCGCGGTCTCGCTTAACATGATTAACCGTCACCAGAAAGATATTTCCGAACCTTTACAGATAATGGTACCAATAACAATGACCACCGGAAACTGTTCGATGAAGCAGCAGGAACCGGGTTTTAGTTTTGGGCAAAAAAGAGGGGATGGGTTACAATCTGAGCAAGATCTGCACTTATAAACAAACAGGCTCAGGCTATACCCCATCGCGGTTGTGGATGCTGCGATGAAATAAAGCCTGAGCCCGAACCGGTATTTCCCCGGCACTTTATGTATTTATGACCGTTTACCCAGCCATTCGGCTACTGCCGGATATACCTGTCTTTTGGCAATGCCTCCAAATACCAGTCCCCCATGTCCCACAGGGTATTCCTGGAAGGTTGTATCGGTGGAAGACATATACTTCAATGCAGCAGCAGATTGATGGGGCATGACAATATGATCTTTCTCTCCCACCATAATCAAGAGGTTGGATTTTATCCGGCTAATATCCACCGGGTGACCGCGTAACAATATTTCTTTTTTAATCAGCTTATTGCCCTGGTAAAAATCTTTCAGCCACTGGCGATAGGCCGCACCGGGAAAATGAACATTATCGTTGACCCATTTATTAAGGACTTTCCAGTTCTGGACCGAGAGACCGTCATCGATCATTTTCCATAAGCGGGTATAGGTTCCCCAATAATTGTTCACCGGATTTAATAATTTAATTCCCCGGTCAATAAATTCCTTGGGAATCAGCCCGAATGTATCGGCCACATCATCTACGTCAAAATCTTCTCCCATAAGCCAGGCCGAAGTAACCCCTGCATCCTCAAAATCAATGGGTGCAGCGACATATATGATATTTTTGATGACGGGGCGAGGGAACAGCGAGGCGTACATAGTGGTCAGGGTTCCTCCCATACAGTAACCTAACATGTTTAATTCATCGGTACCGGAGGTTTGGCACACTTTACGTACCGCCCGGGATATATAATCGAAAACGAAATCAGCCATGCTTAAATTCCGGTCCTCCCAGTGAAACTCACCCCAGTCCAGGAGGTAAACATCGAAGCCTTCATCCACTAAATGCTCCACCATGCTCATTCCCGGAGTGATATCTAAAATATAGGCTTTGTTGATTAAAGCATAAATCATTAACAGGGGGGTACGGTAACGATGGCCGCCCGGTGAGATATACCGGTAAAGCCTGGCTTTGTTTTTACGCCAGACTACATCTTTTGGGGTCATGCCCGTCTGGGGATCGGGATCAAAAGTCATTATTTCTATCCATTTCTGGTTATTTTCCAGTATGCGATCATAGTTTTCCTGAATTTTCTCTCTGACTTCCGACGAAGTTCCGGTAAAATACATTGGTCTCTTCATATATTATAACCTCCTGATAAATCCAATATAAGATTTATTCTTTATCTTTTTTTTGGGGTTCGGTCTCCGCCTTCTTGCGGGTGGTCTTTTTCCTGGAAGCAGTACTCTTCGCCGCGTCTGTGAACAGAACCGAAAGCTGGTTTAAGCTTTCGTTGATCTGTTCCGTCCTGCTATGTAATGATTTAACATCCTCTTTGACGACCTGCACCTCTGTGCTCTGAACCGTTAACTGGTTTAAGGTTTCGTTCATCTGTTCCATCATGCTATGAAATGATTTAACATCCTCTTTGATGACCTGCACCTCTGTGCTCTGAACCGTTAGCTGGTTTAAGGTTTCGT
>PWPP01000038.1 GCA_003558625.1 Syntrophomonas sp. | reverse complement strand
CGGTACGACTAATTTCTATTACTTCAATTACTCTAGCTCTTTCCCAGAATTCTTCTCTTTGCATTTCGGTAGCAGCGATATTGCCGGGCGCCACAAGAAAAAATAACGACGCAAAAATTACTAAAAATAAGCATCTGATTAAAAACAATCTGTTGTGAAGCATGCCGTTTCCATCTCCCCTAATCATTTCATGCTATTTTTTTAGGGCCATAAATCTCAAAAAACACATCCCTGTCAGGAGATGTGTTTTTCAGCTTATCTTAAATCTTCTATCGCAGCATTTTCTCTCAATTCTTCCAGATAAGAGAAAAACACCTCATCTTTCTCGAGACTTTCTAGTTGATAAATAATTTCTTCTTTGACCATTTCAAAAGGAACCACCTGGTCTTCCACCAGTTCCCCGGCCTTGATAATATGATATCCAAACTCCGTTAGAATCGGTTCTGACGTGAGGTTTCCAGGCTTAAGCTTCAGGGCGGCTGTTTTAAAGGTTTCGACCAGAGCACTATCTTGATTAACAATCCCCAAATTACCCTGAGCATCCTTGCTGGGACAAAGAGAATGCTTTTGGGCCAGTACGGCAAAATCTTCTCCCGCTTGAATTTTGACAAGAATATCCCGCGCCTGCTCTTCTGTTTCCATTAAAATGTGGGATATTCTTATACCCCCTGCCTCGAAATACTGGGATGAATTCTTTTCATAATAGTTCCGGGCCTCATTTTCTGCAATCTTTATATCTCCCGTAACTCGGGATCTTAAGGTCATAAATATTTGTTCTGTTTTCAATTCTTCTTTTATATAGTTTTCATCGATACCTACGTCTGCTAAAAACTTGGTAAATCCATCTTTTCCTGCGGCTGTTTTTGTCTCTTTAATATAATTAAGACTGTCTTCAATTTCCTTGTTATCAATTATAATGCCTTCCCGGATGGCTTCCTGCATTAGTAATTTTTGTAATATCAAGTCTTCAAAAGCCATGTGCTTTAGATTGTCCACCATGTCCGGTTCTTCTTTTTCGCTCAGCTCCTGTCCCATCATCATTTCGTAGTTCAATTTTATGATCCGGTAGCGATTTTCCCAATCTTTTTGGTAAATAGCTTCCTCATTAACCAGGGCTACTAACACCTCAGAACTTTTTTCTCCATTGCATCCCATAAGGGAGACCAACAGCATAATCAAACCAGTTAGTACTATTTTAATCTTCATTTATTCCCTCCCTGCCTTTTAACCACATAAAACCCAATCCTACAATGGTATGATAAACACTAAAACCTATTATAACGCAAATTAATAAAAAAAAAGAAGCCTTTTCCGGCTTCTTCAAATCCAGTAATATACACTGGTTACCATGGAATTAAGACTGATAAATGCATGGTATATCATTCATTATCGCGCTAAATCGTCTTTAAGATAAAATTTTTACATCTATTTTTTATGTTACTTCTTATTTACTCATCTTTATCTTTTTGAAAACAACCGGCTAAATGCTTAAACCACTCCTTGTGCCATCATGGCTTCCGCAACCTTTTGAAAGCCTGCAATATTGGCACCAACCACTAAATTCCCCGGATAACCATATTCTTTGGCCGCTTGATTGGCTTTCCTGTGGATATCAACCATAATCTGCTTTAATCTGCTGTCCACTTCCTCAAAAGTCCAGGACAGTCTCATGCTGTTTTGCGACATCTCCAGGGCGGAAACAGCTACTCCACCTGCATTGGCTGCTTTTCCTGGTCCAAATAAGATCTTATTGTCCTGGAATACCTGAACCGCAGCCGGAGTAGAAGGCATATTCGCTCCTTCAGCCACTGCCATACAGCCATTGGCTGCCAGAACTCGAGCCGCAGCTTCATCCAATTCGTTTTGCGTGGCACAGGGTAAGGCAATATCGCAGGGAACAGACCATATTCCCGGAGAAGAAGTATCATCATAATATTTGGCATTGGCCTGGAGAGCCAGATAATCACGGCACCGCTTTCTTTCTACTTCTTTAATTCTCCTAATAGCATCCAGATTGATACCTGCTTCATCAACAATATATCCATTAGAATCACTCATAGCTATTACCTCACCACCAAGATCCATAACCTTCTGGGCCGCGTGGATTGAAACATTTCCGCTTCCTGAAATCACCACTTTTTTGCCCATAAAGGTTTCTCCTTTGGTTTTTAACATTTCTTCCACAAAGTATACCAGGCCAAAACCCGTTGCTTCGGTTCTGCCCAGACTGCCTCCATAGCTTAAGCCCTTACCGGTAAAAACCCCCTCATATACGTTTTTAATACGTTTATACTGACCATACATATAGCCGACCTCTCTGGCTCCGACACCGATATCGCCGGCTGGCACATCAGTATCCGCGGTAAGATGGCGGAAGAGTTCATTCATAAAGCTCTGGCAGAATTTCATGATTTCCTGGTCGGATTTGCCCTTGGGATCAAAATCGCTTCCGCCTTTGCCACCGCCTATGGGTAATCCTGTAAGCGAATTTTTAAAGATCTGCTCAAAACCTAAAAATTTAATAATACTCAGATTAACTGAGGGGTGAAATCTAATACCACCTTTATAAGGACCAATCGCACTATTGAATTGCACTCTAAAGCCCCGGTTCACCTGCACCTGTCCATGATCATCCAGCCAGGGCACCCGAAACACCAGCTGTCTTTCCGGTTCCACGATCCTTTCCATAATCCCGGAAGCTACATATTCGGGATGTTGTTCCAATACCGGTTCCAGCGTTTCTACAACCTCTTTAACCGCCTGGAGAAATTCCTCTTCATTGGGATTTCTGCTTACTACCTGGTCTAATATTCTGTGCGTATACGAAGACATCTTGCAACCTTCCCCCTTTGCTTATTTGGTCCATTATGCAATATTGTTTCCCGGTTACTATGAAAAATTATAGAACTTTAATGGTTTAAGTAAATAGTTTTTGGCAAGATATATTGTATGCATAATACGTACTATATCTATGCTGAGAAATATTTTTCACGGAAAGCGATTAATGCAGGATTGGGATCCTGGCAACTATGAAATATTTTCGCCATCGCCGGGATGCTTGAACTTATGATCCGCTCTCCAATTCCACCATTGCCTTCTTCCCCCTTCACCTCGGTTTCTTCTCTTATTATTCTGCCCGGGGACTTTTGCCCTGCCCGGGCAAGGTCCGTTAAGATTTCTACATTGGATTTATGGATCAGGGGTTTTTGCACGGCATATAACTGTTGCTCTTTACCATCACAGCGAAGGTAGGTTCCCTGGTTCTCCAAAGGCGAAGACCAGGGCAATATGATATCTGCCTTCAGAGCCGTATGATTTAATCGGGAGGCAGCAACCACCAAAAATTCAATCTGCTTTAACTGGTCATCGGTTATTAAACCCGCCCCCAGAGGATCTTCTTCAAAAACATACAATCCTTTAATCCGATTTTTATCTCCGGATAAAAGTTCATTGGTACTGGTTATAAAGCCGGCTTGTTTCATTCCGACCGTATTGGCCCCCGGATAAACAATAATAAAACCGTTTCGTGGAGTTCCCGTATGGCCGCTTAAATACGCCAGGTATTTAAGAAGTTTAACCCCTTCATAAGTGACCTCACTACCATCAATAATCATCATGGCTTTAGCGCCTTTAGTATAAAACCGGGCTAGTTGTCTTGCTTCCTCACTTATATCCAGGTTTTTTATCCGACAACAAAGTTCCGGGTTTCCAGCCAATTCTTGATCTATGCGCTCCTGATCTCCCCTTTTTTCATTCACCACTGCTGCAATCATTTCCCAAATAAACCCGGCAGAATTAGGGGGATGAATTTCAATCTGGCTGAAATCACTGAGCAAATTGCCTTCCTGATTCATTAGTCCAATGGCAGTACCTGATTTAGCTGCTTTAAGCGCAGTAGTGCAGGCCATTAAACTAGTTTTAAATGAACCCACCATATATATGAGATCTGTGTTCTCCATTTCTTCCAGGCTATGCTCCGGCTCAGGAACCACGAACTCCCTGCACCTTGTTTCTTCCCCCGGTATGGAAAAACTGGATAAGTGTTTGCTATCCAGACCCAGGGTTGCAAAGTCGACTAGAACAGACAACTCTTCCACTGTGAGACTGGGGGCTGCTGCCACAGCCAGAGATTCGCCGCCATATTGACTGCGTAAAGCAACGGTTTGCAATGCAATCATTTGCATCGCTTCCGTCCAGGTTACCGTTTGATATTGTCCTTCTCTATTGATCATGGGCTGAACAACCCGGTTTTCCTGATAAGAGCTAAAAGCAAAGCGGCCCTGGGTGCATAAGAGATGGTCCTGGTCCGGATGTATTCTTACCACTTGATCCCCGTAGGAATGGACCTTGGTTTTACACCCCATTGAACAAAAAGAACATATGGTATATGTTTCCCGGAGGTTTGCCGGCAGATTTTTGGACAGGGGATATTTTTCTGTCAAAGCCCCTGTAGGACATAACGCAACACATTGTCCACAGGATATACATGAACTTTCTTCCCATGGCAGCCCGAACTCTGGTTTTACCCGGGCTTCAAAACCTCTTTTCACAAAACCCAGGGCAGTAATTCCCATCACTTCATCACAAACACGGACACAAAGGCCGCACAAAATGCATTTTTCCGGTTCTCTTGCCAAGAAAGGATGATTCTCGACCAGCTCCTCCCATTGACTATTGCCGGCCCAATTAAAAATATCCGCCTCATACTCACGGCTATAATCGATCAATTTACATTCAAAATAGGCTTTACACCCACATTCTAAACACCTGCCGGCTTCCTGTCCGGCTTCTTTATCATTAAACGGACGGCTAACCCTGCGAAAATCATGGCGGCGCTCTGGGACCGGGGCATGCTGAAAATGCATCCGCCCGGCCTTCGGAACAAATGCAAAATCCTTAGGGCTAAGATCATCTCTTTCCATTTCTATGCGGGGTTGACTTTCCAGTTTTTGCCCGGTTAAATAAGCATGAATCCCACGGGCTGCCTTTTTCCCTTGTGCCATAGCGGCAATAGCGATACCCGGACCGGTCACGGCATCACCTCCGGCAAAGACACCGGAAAGATTCGTCATGAAATGATTCTCATGGACCACAATATTTCCCCAGGGACCGGTCTCCACCTCATTGAAAGGACAGACTACGTCTTGACCGATAGCTCCAATGACGCTATCAACATCCAAAAATTCCTCTTCCCCGGATACAGGCAGGGGCCGTCTTCTTCCTGAACTATCCGCTTCTCCTAATTCCATTACTTGTAAACGGATGTGCTTGACCTTGCCCTGTTCACCTTCTATAAATAAAGGGCTGCGCAGGAATTTAAACATGACCCCTTCTTCTGCAGCTTCTTCAATTTCAATGTTTTCCGCAGGCATTTCATCCCGGGTCCGGCGATAAGCCACTATTACCTCCCGCGCCCCGCATCGCACTGCAGTTCTGGCAGCATCCATAGCCGTATTTCCGCCTCCGATAACCACCACCCGCTGGCCCAGGAAAAAATCTCCCTCGAGAGCTACCTCTCGTAAAAAATCTATTCCTCCCCAAACCCCTTTTAATTCTTCCCCGGGGCACCCGATCTTGGATGACTTCCAGGCACCGATCCCTAAAAATACAGCATGATAGAACCGGCGCAAATAGTCTAAACTAATATCGGAGCCAATCCTGGTATTACAGCGTATATCTACCCCCATTTTTTCGATAAATGCGATTTCCTGGTTCAGTAAGTCTTTCGGCAATCTATACTGGGGAATACCATACCTTAACATGCCGCCGGCTTCAGGCATAGCATCATAAATGGTCACTTCATGTCCCTCTATAATCAGGTCATAGCCTGTAGCCAAACCCGCCGGGCCTGCTCCGATAATAGCCACCTTTTTCCCGGTAGCAGCCTTCTTTGACGGAAGCAAAACCTCACCAGCCTCCAGCACCTTTTCTCCCACATACGCTTTCAGGCCAGCAATCGCTATAGCTTCATCCACCATCTGCCTGCGACAGGCTTCCTCGCAGGGATGGGGACATATCAGACCAATACTGGCAGGCAAAACAATTTTTTCCCTGATTAAAGACAGGGCTTCTTTAAAATGTCCATTGGCAATCATGGCCACATATCCCTGACAATCGGTTTCTGCCGGACAGGCCTTGGTACAGGGAGGCCGACAGTCTCCCCGATGATCCGAAAGCAACAGCTCCAGGGTTAATTTCCGGGAAACCTTCACTTTTTCCGAATGAGTATGTATGATCATCCCGTTGCTGATTTCACTGGCACAAGCCCGGAGCAGCCCCTCTTGCCCCTCTATTTCAACCATGCACAACACGCATGCCCCGTCTGGCTTTAATCTCTCGTCATAACAGAGGGTGGGGATATGAATCCCATGTAACCGTGCTACCTCCAGAATAGTCTGCCCGGGATAAGCCTTAATTTCTTTTCCATCTATATTAACTCGCATCACTAAAAATCACCCTTTCCCTAATCAACCACAACCGCGTTGAATTTAGTGGGACATACCTCTAAACAGTTTCCGCATTTTATGCATTTTTCCTGATCTATCACATGCACCTCTTTAACTTGACCGGAAATACATTGTGCCGGACATTTTTTTACACACAGGGTGCAGCCTTTACATCGTTTGGGATCAATAAAGTAGGTTAGCAGTGCTTTACACTGGTGAGCCGGGCATTTTTTGTCTTCCAGATGGGCCTCATACTCCGGGCGAAAATATTTCAGGGTAGTGAGAACCGGATTAGGTGCACTCTGCCCCAAACCGCATAATGAAGAACTTTTTATACCTGCTGCCAAAGTTTCCAGCCGATCCAGATCCCCGGGGGTTCCTTTTCCGGCACATATGTTCTCCAATATTTCCAGCATTCTTTTAGTACCAATACGACAGGGCACACATTTTCCGCAGGACTCATCCTGGGTGAAATGCAAAAAATAGCGGGCAATATCCACCATACAAGTGCTTTCATCCATGATAATCATTCCACCGGATCCCATAATGGCGCCTGTTTTTTTAATGGATTCATAATCCACTACCGTATCCAGAAGGGCTGCAGGAATACAGCCTCCCGATGGTCCGCCTAATTGTACCGCCTTAAACTGCTTATCCTCTTTTATTCCCCCGCCAATATCATAAATGATATCCCGCAAAGAAATACCCATAGGAACCTCAATCAGTCCCCCTCTTTTGATCTTTCCTGCCAAAGCAAAAACCTTTGTTCCCTTGCTTTTGTCAGTCCCCATTGCGGCAAAACTTTCTCCCCCGTGCCTAATAATCCAGGGCACATTGGCCAATGTTTCCACATTATTTATATTAGTGGGCAGCCCCCAGTACCCTTTTTGGGAAGGAAAAGGAGGTTTTAACCGGGGCATACCCCGCTCGCCTTCTAAAGAAGCTATCAATGCGGTTTCTTCTCCACAAACAAAGGCTCCTGCGCCTTGCTTAATTATAATCTGAAATGAAAAAGGGCTCCCCAAAATATTGGTACCTAAAAAACCCCGGTTATTGGCTTGCTCGATGGCAATCTCCAACCGCTTGATCGCTAGGGGGTATTCTGCCCGGACATAGATAATTCCTTCCGCTGCTCCTATAGCATATGCAGCAATAGTCATACCCTCCAGAACCGTATGGGGATCCCCTTCTAACAGGCTGCGATCCATAAATGCTCCGGGATCCCCTTCATCAGCATTACAAATCACATATTTGACGGGGATTTTTTCTTCCCGGGTAGCTTCCCATTTGAACCAGGTAGGAAATCCGGCTCCCCCTCTGCCCGATAAACCCGAATTTTTAATCTCCACAATAACCTGTTCCGGGGTTAAAGACAAAACCTGCTCCAAGGCCAGATAGCCCTGGCTGTAAATATAATCATCAATGGATTCCGGGTTTATAATTCCACATCTTTGTAAAGCCACTCTTACCTGGCCTTCTAATCCCTGATTGGCTTCATTGCTACAGGCTACCAAATAATCCTGCAGGGGATTCTGGTTCAGGAGATGATGTTCAACAATGTCCAAGGCTTTTTCCGGGTTCAGGTTTCCATAGGTATAGATGACACCATGGTCCAGGACCACATCTATCAAAGGCTCCAGGTAGCACATCCCGATACAACCCGTTGGCTCTATATCAATAGACCACTGTTTGTCATGGATATTTTTGTGCAAATAATTATATATTTCGTTTCCACCGGCAGCAATTCCACAGCTACCGAGCCCAACTCGAATAATCATCGTGGCTCTCCTTCCTTACCTTCTTCTTTCTGGCGTATTTCCCGGATTGTTTTGCGTGCACCGTCCGGGGTAAGAGGCCCATAAGCCTGGCCATTAATCATCATTACCGGGGCCAAACTGCAACAACCCAGACATGCAGCACTGTCCAGTGTAAAAAAGGTGTCCGGGGTTGTTTCTCCTATATTAATTTTCAACTCCTCCGTTAAGGCAGCCTCAATGCGATCCGACCCATTCACATGGCATGCTGTCCCCTGGCATAATAACACAAGAAACTTGCCCACCGGTTCTAAACGAAACTGGGCATAAAACGTAGCCACTCCAAATACGTGCGCTTTTTTTATCTTAAGTTCGGTTGCAATATGGTTCAATAAGGGGATTGGTAAAAAGCCATATAATTCCTGTGCCTTCTGTAAAACAGGAATTAAGCTTCCCGGTTCCTCTTTAAATCGGGCTATAATATCTGTTAGTGGTTCAAATTCTGACCGCGAACTTTGTGTATCCTGCTGCTCCCCACAACAATATTTCAACGTAAACACTCCTCTGTCTATTTAATGGTTGGAAACAAACCTTATCTTCCCAAACCGTGAACGGGAATTTCTGCCTGTGATCCCACAGGTTCCGGCAGAAAACTGCATGAAAAATATAAGCCTTTGCCCAACTGCATTGACTTGAATTTGAATTTCATTTATATTGGCTCAGCAATTCTGAACTTCATCCTATTCCCGGCATTTTTCTGCCACAGAGAAAAATGCCATTATCCAACCCTTATTATTTTACCTAAAATTATATTTCTGTGGTATGGTCTTTGATATGTATACTTAATGCATATCCCCGCAACAAAAATCTTGCCGTACAGCTATGGTTAAATATAATAATTAGGATATTTACATGGTCTTAAATAAAAAGAGGGGTTCCCCCCTCTTCTCTGCTATGAAATTTCCATAGTGGCTTGTAAAGCTTGGGCCAGAATCTCCTGGATTTCATTAAATAACTGTATGTATTTGCCTTCGGCCTCAATAAAAGCAGCGGCCCGTGGATCCTGGTTTAATTTTGCGAAATTAAGGGTTGCTTCTCCGATTTTTTCTTGAGAAACAGCCCCGCCCATCATATGTTCCCGGTTAATATCTAACTGCTGTTTCCGTAACAGAGTAATTTCATCACTTAACTCCGGGTATTTCTTAATTTCTTGAGCCTGTTTAAGATAATTCTGATAAATTTCACTGTTGACAATTGCCTGGGCTAACTCATAAGCTTTCGCTTGGGGATTAATGGCTTCCATGATTTTTCCTCCATATTGATATTCTTTTATGGTATATAAGCTAACAATTAAAGAGAAAAGAGTCAAGGTTTACGGGTTTTTGGCAATTATCAAATACATGATGCCCCTTACAAT
>PWPP01000040.1 GCA_003558625.1 Syntrophomonas sp. | reverse complement strand
GATGAGCCTGGCATCAGATCGATCCTGGATATTGCAGAAGACAAAGAAATTGTGGCCTTAACCCCTATCGGCTATCCGGCCGTTATACCCCCGGCACCATCTCGCATAGATCCGGAGCTGAAAACGAAAGTGAAATGGGTGGATTAACGGGTCTTGGAGCCCCGGGATGGAAGTAAAAAACGTCGGTTGCTAACGGTTGGGCCGGCCCGGGCGTTTTTTACGGGTGGTTATACATAGGGATTAACCTAAGGCTGGCGACAGAAGGTGAAAAGTGAAGTTCAAGGCCTGACCCCATTTAGTGAAGTGGATTCGTCCGGGGCTGGGGGCAGCAGTTTAAACCAGCCCGGATATTCCTTGTACCAGCTCAGGGCAAACCAGTTGGTGTTGTCATAACAATCACCGGCCTGGATATGGAAGTGGCCAAAATACCAAAGATCCGGCCTATATTTTTGCAGCACCTCTGACAATACCTGGCGGGAAGGATCAATGTCATTGGAACAATAGCGCAAGTATTTTTCCATATCAAATTCCAGGGGGCAGGTGTGGGATATGATAATATCCATGTTCTCATCGGGTAGGAGGCGCAGGTCTTCCGCCAACAGGATTTCTTCAGGAAACCAGTCCAGACCTTTATGGCGCCGGAAACGGTCTACGGAAAGTGCTCCCCCCACGAACATGACCCTGCGACCGTCATCTAGCTGCAGCACACTGCCCCGGGGCATATAATAGATGCCGGGGTGGACCGGGGTGGCTTCCGGTTTCCCCCCGCATTGAACCAGGAGTTCCCGGATATCATCATTGTTTCCTTCACAGAAATAAATGGTGGTATTTTCCGTGTCAATGCAGGAGAGGGCCTGGTGATCAAAGTGGGGCCAATATCCGAAGTCCCCGCACTGCAGGATCAGGGACGGTTTTTCTTTTGCGATCAAGGCATTTAACTTGCTGAAATTGCCGTGCAAGTCGCCTAATACCAAGATTTTGGAATTCTGTAATGCGCGCATGTATATCCTTTCCGGAGGTTCAATCTTTTGTTAGGTCTGTATTCCCCCGACCAGCCAACCGTTCCCGGACTCCTTTGACTTCTGCAGGAGCCTGTCGGCGATAGTACGGGTAGCCTCCATATCCCCGGTAACATAACTGGGTATCAGGTGTATGCCCAAAACCCGGAGGATCTGCAGGTACCTTTCCATGGTTATACCGCAGTAATCATGTTGCTCATCCCGGGCCAGTTGTTCCTCGGGAATCCCCAGGGATTGGGCCAGCTGCGCCTGAGAAATATCCAAGTAAATCCGCAGGGCAATCAGCTGCTTATTCAGGGGCAATTCATGTAAAACGGTCAAATCTTTTTTTTGCAGTCGTTCATATACCATTATGTCATTTCGGTTTTTTTCTACCAGCCTTTCGGTACCACAGAGGATCCTGGAAATCTCTGTCTCCCCATATCCTCTTTCCCGCATTTTCAGCAGCTGGGCCTCCATTTTTTCTCTGCCCTGGGAGCATTTTATTTTGCAGACATTGTATTCTTCCTGATTTTTTATCATAGATCAGTCCTCCGTAATAATTCTTATGATCCCTTTAGGTTTATGGGAATACTTATCCGTTCTGAAAAAATCGATTTTGGGATCTATCAGTTCATCACAGTCACAGTGTTCCGGTGTATGTTCCATGTATACAGGAAAAATCTCAATATTAAACCGGATGGACATCGGATAACCTACTTTACCGTCCCCGACATTAACGGTCTCAAAACACCAGAATTCAGGATCCAGTGCCCGTAGTTTTTCTTCCAAACCACCCAACCACAGTTTCCGGGGCACTACAAAATAGGCGTCGATATCATTGGGGCGAGGCTTATCCGTGGCAAAGGATCCATCAACATATACTTCGGATATGCCTGCTTCCAGCAGTTGATGATAGCGTTTTTCAAATTCACTCAGCAGTTTTAATCGCCAGGCCGCATCCCAGGATTGTCCCCGCCCGGGACCTTCTTTTATCGCTTCCTTTAATTGGGCCAGGGTGATGTTATGGTCTCCGGGTGGAAGCAGCCCGCTGGGAGAAAATTTCAACAAAATCCCACACCCCCTTCATGCTTTTATTATAGTGTAATCCATGTATGGGGGCAATGAAATGGCAGCAGGAATTATTCATGCTCTATGGGGGACTCCCTGCTCCAGGTTATGATGGCATCCCACTGCTCCGGGCTGACCGGTACTACGGAAAGCCGGGGCAGTCGTATTAAATCCCAATCCGGGAAGACGCCGCGGTTCTTTATTTCCCGCAGGGTTATCACCCGGGGAAGGGAGTTAAGGGGGACCAGATCGAAGCCTGGGGTTGAACTGTTCTCCATGGTGTAAGGCCGGCTGGTTATCCGGGCGATACCCACCAGGCTCCGAAATTTTCCGGTATGATAAATAAAGGCCAAATCACCCGGTTGGATGGAGCGGATATTTTTTTGGGCTCCGGGAGATTTCACCCCATCCCAAAACGTTTCTCCCTGCTGCTGAAGATCTTCCCAGGAATAATCCCCGGGCTCGGTCTTTAATAGCCAAAAAGCCGCCATCTACATCACCTCTTTTTCTGCCTGAGGGCAATATGCTTACTTTGATTTTAATGTATCGGCAAGAAATGAGGGAAGAGTTTTTTTATATTTCATTTTCAGAGATGACAGGCCTTTTAGCACCATCGCTTTCCTTTGGCATGTATCCGAATTTGAAAGAAAGCGACCACCATAAACGTATGATAAGAAAAGAGACAGGAGGTAAAATATATGGGAAAGAGAATGGTCGCATTAAGTATTATCGCTCTGTTATTGGTATCCGCGGTGGTAGTGGTACCGGCTGCTGCTGAGATTCCCACCATTGCTGATGTATCCGGCCACTGGGCGCAGGAGGAAATACAACAGGTGTATGTTCGGGGAATTATGCAGGGGATCGGGACAGATGAAGCGGGGCAAATCCTGTTTGCTCCCCGGGAAAATGTCACCCAGGCCCAGCTGGTGGTGGCATTAACCAGGGTTTTTGGCTTGGAGCCGCTGGCAGAGGATAAAAGTAAATCGGCGGGGGCGAATGCCTGGTATGGGGAAGCAGCACGTATAATGGCAGCATACGGAATTTTCCCCACGGATGATCTTTTCACCCCTGAGCGCCCGGTAACCAGGCTGGAAGTGGCCCGGGCCATAGACCAGGGGGTAAAAGCCTTGGAAATACCGGTTTTTACCACCCAGATATGGCCACAATATGAGGATTGGAATGAGGTGGATCAAGCAGGAAAAATTGCGATTGCCTTTGTCTTTAATGCCGGTATCATGCAGGGGCATGATAACCGGTTTAAGCCATCAGCATCCATTACCCGGGCTGAACTGGCCTGCGTGTTGGAACGCACTGCGGCCATGATTGCAGGGGTGACGGAAGAGATGAAGATCGGCACCGAAAACATGAGTGCAGAGATACAGGCCTGGGCCCAGGAAAACAAGATGGTAGAGGGGATTCACCAGCAGCAGTTCGGGGCCTTCGATGTTTATATGCTGGCCATGGGGGAAAAACCCACCGGAGGGTACTCGATTGTTATCCATAATGCCTGGCGGGATCAGGATGATATTTACCGGGTAAAGGCGCAGTATCAATACCCGAACCCCGGGGATGCTGTAATTATGGTCATTACCTATCCTTATGAATTAATTGCGATACCTGCGGGCAGTGTCATGGAAATTGAAATCAGCACCAGCCAGGTCATCAGTGGCTAAACCGGCGGTGCAGGTAGAATGCCGGTGCATTGGGAAACCATCCCCATATTGAAGCGCCGATAGGTATAACCGGTCATTAACTCCGGATGAATCATCATGCAGACTGCGGCCGCAACCCGGGAATGGGTCGGCTGTGGTCTGTTTATGTAATAGCGGTCTGTTTATATAATAAAAGAACATTTTTGGGAAGAATGTCAAAAAGCTATTGATCTCCTGTTGTTATTCTAAAAGGAGACCATCATTTTCGAAGGCGGCAGGTTAAAAACCTGGCCTTTTTTCATTTTCCTTTTATAATAGTAAGTAAGGTCCCAGCCCGGGGGATGATCTGGAAGTGCTATCACCTTAAAGTGCATACGCTATTCCCCGGACCGGCAAACGAAAGCTCCAGGCTTAAAGACCGGAAAAGAGAGTATTATGTCACATTATACCGCCAAATCCGCCTATAAACAGTTAGCAGAAAGATTAGACCGTTTTCCCCAGGGTGCTCCCGGGTCAGAAACCCTTTTTAAAATCCTGAGAATGTTGTTTGAGGAAAAGGAAGCCCGGCTGGTATCCCAATTACCCATTAAGCCCTTCACAGCCGAAAAGGCTGCTCATATATGGAAATGCAGCATATCCCATGCCGATTCTGTCCTGGAAAAACTGGCTGATCGTGCCCTGCTTTTGGATCTGGAACACCGGGGGATAAAACAATATATGCTTCCTCCGCCGATGGCCGGGTTTTTTGAATTTGCCTTAATGCGGGTCCGGGCCGACTTGGATCAAAAACTGTTAAGCCAATTATACCACCAGTATTTACAGGTAGAAGAAGACTTTATCAAAGACCTGTTTTTTGGGGGCGAAACCCGTCTGGGTCGGACCTTTGTCCAGGAAGGGGTATTAAGCAGCGAGCAAGCCATTCATATCCTGGATTACGAGAGGGCCAGTTATTATATAGAAAGTGCAACTCATATAGGGATCAGCATGTGCTATTGCCGCCATAAAAACCAGCATTTGGGCCAGGCCTGTTCTGCTCCCATGGATATATGCATGACCTTTAATCAAACGGCGGCAGCTCTTATCAGACGGGATTATGCCCGCCCGGCGGAGGCGGTTGAGGGGTTGGAACTATTACACAAGGCCTGGGAACATAACCTGGTCCAGTGTGGAGAAAATGTGCGGGAAGGGGTCAGTTTCATCTGTCATTGCTGCGGGTGCTGCTGTGAAGCTTTGGTAGCAGCGCGCAAATACGGGATTCTACAACCGGTACATACCACCAACTATATCCCGGTTATCGGTGAAAATCCCTGCAGCAGCTGTGAACTGTGTGTTCGGACTTGTCCCATCGGTGCTATCAGCATGGTGGAAAATGGCGACAAAACCGATAATACGGTCTGTTTTGACGAGGATATATGTCTGGGATGTGGAGTTTGTGCCAGGATATGTCCCTGTAGCTCTATCCTTTTACAATACCGGGGGGAAAGGATCATTACCCCGGTTAATTCCGTGCATAGAATTGTTTTAATGGCGATTGAGAGGGGCAAGCTGCCTCATTTGATATTCGATAATCCGGCCTATCTGACCCACCGGGGGATGGCAGCACTGTTATCAGCAATCTTGAAGATGCCCCTGCTGAAACGAGCCATGGCCAGCAGGCAGCTTAAATCCGTCTACCTGGAACGATTGATACAAAGGGCTTTGCCCCCGGAGGAAACATCTTCATGAGGACCTTGGATAACCCGAAAAAAGCATTATTGTCTATCCGGCGTGTTTAGTCTAGGATATTATTAGGGGAATAATCAAAATGTTTGCATAGAGGGGATGATCCTTATGACTAATGATGTGGAAAAGGTGAAAAAAGATCTGCTAAGCCAGAGCAAAACTATTGCGATCCTGGGGCTTTCCGACAAATCCCATCGTACCAGCAACCTCATCGGACAGTATCTACTCAACAAAGGGTATAACATCGTACCCGTCAATCCAAAGATCCGCGAAGCCCTGGGGCAAAAAGCCTATGATGAGGTAAAAGAGGTACCGGAAGCGGTGGATTTGGTATGCATCTTCAGAAAAAATCACGATTTACTGGAAGTCATTCGCCAGGCACAGGAAAAAGATATTCCTGCGGTCTGGATTCAGCCCGGCATTGAATGTCCGGAGGAGGCAGTAACCGCTGCGGTTGACCAGAAAATAAAATTAATCCAGGGCAGATGTATCAAAGTGGAACACCGCAAATTATTTCCGTAAGACGGATGAGCAGCCCGGAGGTGGATTATCCAGGGCCTGCTTGGGTTTGATAAGAAAAAAATCATGGGGAACATGCTTCATCGCTAAAGGCATCCAGCAGAAGCATGAAGTCCGCCCGCTCCCCTTCATAGAAGCGATAACTGGAATAATGGAAAGAACCGGCTGTTGCAACCAGATTTTTCCGAACCGGAGTATGGTGCACATAAGCCCTGACTTTTTTATAAAAGTCGGCATTTTCTATGGGAACCATGGTGAAATCAGGATCCCAGGGGGTGAATTGAGACTGACCGCTTATTTTTTGGTAATACCGTGTAAAATTGGCGGTATTTTTCTTGATAGCCTGGGCGACAGGAACCTGGGGACTATAAAGAATCAAATGCACCTGATCCGGTAGGATCACAAAGCCGTGCACTTTATAATCCAGGGCATACTTATTATACATCAATATATGGAGGAACAAATCGCAGACCCACGTTTCGTTAAACAAAGGTATATTTTTCCGGGTAGACAGGGTAATGTAGTAGAACCTGTTTGCAAACACCAAGGTGCGGTTTTTTTCTTCTTTTCTCATAAATCATTCTCCCCGGAAGTGGGTATGCAGTCTAATCATAGTATGGATGATTTCAATGTTCATAGCAACGATACAACACCAAAGATCAAGGGCGGAGGGAGCGAATTGGCGGCAGTCCCGGCAAACCGGATCCATAGCATAAAGTATCGCAGGCCGGGTGCCCGTTCACCCTGGCCCGGGGTCTTGATTGGGAGGTAATGGTCCAAATGATATCCATATTAGAAAAACCGGTTCTAAAATATCTGCTCATGAGTGCACTGCTAACCGGGATTATTATGCTGGCCGGGGCTATGACCCACCAACCCCTCCGCTACATTCTGGTTGCCGGTGGGGGAACTTTTCTCGTCTGTTTAGTCTTGCTGGTATTTTTCCGCCATGATCAAAAAAAGACCCGAAAGGTCTACCTGGCGGCTCTCGCAGCATATTCTTTTTTATGGCCCCCGGCAGCACTTTATTATTTTACCCGCATAACCCAGGAAATGTTTCGGGGAAAATCCTGGGGCGAAGTCCATCTGGGGTTGTGGTTCTTATCTATGGGATTTTCTCTGGTGGTGTTTCTGCTGGGATTGGGATTGGTAATCTTATGCACTATCATTTTGGTTAATATAAGGGGCAAAAAGAAATTAGCCTCTTGATGATCCGGTCAGGGGATGCCTTCTACCCCATCCCAGGGTTAATACCGGGTGATAAGTATTGATCTTACCATATAGAAATAGAAAAAAAGTACATCCGGCGTTTACAGGTTTAGAGGAGCCGGTTTTTAAACGTAGGACCGGCTATTTTGCTGTGTAAAAAAAGCCAGATGCAGTGGGTAAGCAACCCGCCGGAAAAGAACCAGACCGCATAATTGATAGGCAGTACCTGAGGATTATTAACACCTATGCCAATAAACGCCCAAATAAATACCAGGACAAAAAAGAGATCTTGTTTTAAAAGGCTGATGGTAATGGCCAGCACAGAGGCCACAGACAGCATAATGACGGTCCATACCACCGGCGTGATACCCCAACCGCTCCACTGGATATAGGTCAGAAAGATCGCGGTGTTAGCAATGGTCGCTACACTGATCCAGGCCAAATAAATACTAAAGGGCAGGTAGACCAGCAATTGGGTACCGCTGGTGAGATATTCCCGGTTGTTATGGAGACGTGTGTAGATATTGATTAAAGTCAACAGCAAACCGAATATAAGCAGAAGTGACAAGAAAAACCGTTCATAGTGCCAGGCAAAAATCCAGGCTGCATTTAAAAGGCAGCTGATGAAAAACCATACCCCAATGATATTGTCATAAATTTCCTCATGGTACCGGGCAAAAAACTGGAAGCCTACAAAACCGATCAGAAGCAAATAGATTAAGCCCCAGATGGAAAAAACATATCCGGCCGGGGTGAAAAGGACTGCAAACTGGTCTGATATTTCCCCGGTGGTCTTATTGTTAAGGGGCAAATAATTAGCCAAAAAATTAACGGCTAATACCAGGGCCAATCCTAATACATTGATCGTTTTGCTGAATTTTTGCTTCATTTCTTGCTCATCTCCCCCGAAATTAATATCAACAGTATACATTTTAATTCTATATTATACATACCATAATTGGAAATCACCATAAAGTAAACAGAACATATGTTTACAAAACAACATTTATGCTATAATTGCTTTAATAATGGGCTTTAACCATTTGGGCTATTATGCTTACCAAAGCACAAAAAAGGACAATCTTCGAAAAAACGGATGCCGGATGATATGTGGTTTTTTTCGGGTATAGAGATACGTTTGCGGCCGGGTATCCGTTGGCCAAAGGAGGTGGAAAACGTTGAAAATAAGCAAGAGACAAAGAGATATTATTGATTTTATTAAACGGGAAATTGAACTAAACGGCTATCCACCCTCGGTGCGTGAAATAGGAAAAGCCGTGGGCCTGAAATCAAGTTCTTCTGTCCACAATCATTTGGTTAAGTTAGAGGAGATGGGCTTCATTAAGCGATCGCCCCTGAATTCCAGAACTGTGGTTCCGGTAGAAGAAGAAAGCCTGAAGACTCCTGTGATCGCACTCCCCCTGGTGGGGGAAGTAGCGGCCGGCACGCCGATTTTAGCCCAGGAGAATATTGAAACCTATTTACCGGTACCGGAGCATTTTGCAGGGCAGGGAATCTACTTTATACTTAAAACCCGTGGAGACAGTATGATAGAAGCCGGCATTCTGGACGGGGATTATTTAATTGTTCGGGAGCAGCCGGATGCAGCCAATGGGGAAATTGTTGTAGCTATGATGGAGGAAGAAGCCACCGTAAAAAGGTTTTACCGGCGCCAGGATTATATTGAGCTCCAACCGGAAAACCCGGCCCTGGAACCGATAAGAGTAAAGGAAGCTCATATTATCGGAAAAGTTACCGGGCTGTTAAGGAAAATGTGATCGGGGCTAAAACAATACCATCACTCCAACCAGAATCAGATAGATTAGCGTAACCATACCTGCGGCCAAAACGAATGTTTTTATGAATTCTTCTTTACTAAAATCTTTAAACATAAACCGCCCTCCCGGAACAAGTGTTCTTTTGACCATTATAAAAACAAACAAATGTTCTGTCAAGGGTATTTGTGCCCGGTTGGTCTTTTTTTCATATTCACTGAGAGGTTAAGCGCTAGGCTTCTCCCATGGTATACTTGGCAATATTGCGACAATGATCGCTTATTCTTTCCAGATTTCCTAGAAGGTCTAAAAATACAGCCCCGTTGTTGCCGTTACAGATTCTTTCATTTAACCTTCTAATATGAGACTTGCGGTATTCTGCCTGCAGCTGATCCAGGATTTTTTCGTTCTGCTCGATGCGGTTGGCCAGCACCCGGTCTTTTTTCTGGAGTATTTCGATGGTCAAAGCCAGGGTTTCATCGGTGATTCGAATCATGTTATCCAAATCACTTTGGGCCTCGGATGAGAATCTGACATGATGGCGGGTAGCATAATCTGCCTGGCGGATAAAGTTTTCGGCCAGGTCGGCAATGCGTTCGATTTCATTTAATGACTGCAGAATGATATAGGCCTGGCTCGAATCATCCCGGGAGAGATTTTTTTCGGAAGCAAGCACAATATAATCTGTGATTTCCCTTTCCAGAGCATCGACGATATTTTCTAAAACCTCCCCTTTTTGGGCTAAAGCCTTTTCCCGGGTATTAAAATACTCTATGGCATTGTGGAAAGCATCCCGGGCTAACTGTCCCATTCTCAGGGTTTCCCGTGTAGCCTGGGCCAAAGCAATAGAGGGGTTGTTCAGGAAGTTGATGTCGATAAACTTGGGCTTAAACTGATCTTCCTCCTTATCTCCTTTGGTATCGGGAATGAGCTTGGATACCGTGCAGGCCAATACAGCCACAAAGGGCAATAAAATAAGGGTATTGGTGATATTAAATACTGCATGGGTCTGAGCAATCTGGAGCTTGATATTAAGGCTTTGCCAGCCGGCCGGCGAACCCGGCATGATTAAAAAGAGATGATTGGTGGTAAAAACCACAACTTTTTCAAAAATACCCATCAGTAACAAAGGCAGAAAAATAATGGTTCCAATGACATTAAACAGCAAGTGGGTCAGAGCAGCTCTTCTGGCTGCCACACTGGCACCAAGGGCTGCCAGTAAAGCAGTGATAGTGGTTCCTATGTTATCACCAAAGAGAATGGGGATAGCCTGAAAATAGCTGACTGCTCCCTGAAATGCCAGTTCCTGCAGAACCCCGATGGTGGCGCTGCTGCTTTGTACGATAAAGGTAAAGATCGTACCGATTAACACCCCGAGGAGTGCGTTGTTTTCTATATTGACCATAAGGTTGGTGAAAACAGTCAGATCCTTTAAGGGTTTCATACCCTCACCCATAATGGTCAGGCCAAAGAAGATGAGTCCAAAGCCAAAGATCGCTTGTCCGATCAGTTTACGCCGGTTATTTTTGGTAAACAGGTACAGCAATACTCCTACGGAAAGGATGGGCAGGGCATACTCCTTAATATTCAGGCCAATGAGGTAAGCGGTTACAGTGGTTCCGATATTGGCTCCCATGATGACCCCAATGGCCTGTCTTAAGGTTAACAGTTGAGCATTTACCAGCCCTACGGTGATTACGATGGTGGCACTACTGCTCTGTATCAGGGCCGTCACCAAAGCCCCGGTGAATACCCCTCGTACCGGGCTTCGGGTTCCCTGTTCCAGGAGGGTACGCATTTTATCTCCGGCTACTTCCTGTAAAGCCCCGGACATGAACCGTAAGCCAAATAGAAACAATCCCAGGCCACCGAAAAAGGCAAAGACGACATTTTGCCAAACAAATTCCATTATACCCTCCCGCTGAGAGGCACTTATAATACAAAATTCTACAAATTAATTAGTTCTCTTTTGATACGCATTTTCCTCTTTTTAAAAAAAGTTAAGAATGAAGAATTATGGTCCGAAAGAAAAAGCATGGTTGTCGGGGCTGAAGCAACGGCTAAGGTGAAACGTTCTTGCGGGAGTTAAACCATGCGGGGGAGGAGCAAGAGGGGTTTTCGCTGCCGGGGCAAGGCCAAGCACTGCATGTCAAATTATTTTAGGAAGGGATGAAGAAGATGCGGTTTTTATATTTTTTTAAGAAAATTTGGCAGCCGGAAATTTACCAGGGCCATTTCAAAAAAAAGAACTATTTTGAAGGATGGTACTATAAATTGGCTGATGCATCGGGTGAGCAGCTTTTTGCCATTATTCCCGGGATATTTTATGGAAATAGCGAGGAGGATCATCATGCCTTTATCCAAGTATTGGACGGAAAACAGCGGAAACCATTTTATATACGCTATGATATCCATGAATTTACGGCTTCTTCCCATACATTTGAGGTGACCATAGGGAACAGCTATTTTTCCGGGGATAAAATGATCCTGGACCTGTCAGGACCAGATTTGAAGCTGCAGGGGGAAATGGTTTTTTGCGACTTAAAACCCTGGCCGGTTACCCTGACTTCCCCCGGAATTATGGGCTGGTATGCCTGGGTCCCGTTTATGGAATGCTATCATGGGGTGTTAAGCTTTGATCATCTGATCAACGGAACCATCATCATAAACGATGAGCCCGTCCCTTTGACCGGGGGCAGGGGATATATGGAAAAAGATTGGGGGATATCCTTTCCGTCGGCCTGGGTCTGGCTGCAGAGCAATCACTTTGCCTCTCCAGGAACCTCGGTCATGGTTTCGGTAGCCAAAATCCCCTGGCGAGGGCATTTTTTCCGGGGCTTTATTATGGGACTTTGGCATCATCATACCCTGTATAAATTTGCTACCTATACCGGGGCCCAAATAACTTCTTTTCAGGTGCGAAATGAAGATGTGTTTTTGGTGGTTGAAGATAAAAAATACCGCATAGAAATCAGGGCCCGCAACAGTGACTACGGTTTATTATTGGGTCCGGACGGTAAGAATATGGCCCTTAAAGTCGCTGAAAGTTTAACTGCCACCTTACAAGTACGGCTGGTTTCTGTCCGGGACCGGGAAGATGTAATCTTCGAAGGTACCGGGGTCCATGGGGGCATGGAGGTGGGAGGGAAGATCGAAGAGATCCTTAACTGACCAAAGGGAATGCATCTTTGCCGGGAGAAGACGGATATTCTGATCCGGGCTTTATCCTGTCCCTGATTTAAAAAGTTTAAGCAGGAAAAACGGGAACCGAAAGCTAATAATACAGGTGGAATGTTTTTATGGCCATGAACGGTTTCAATACGTCCAGCCTCTGGATCCGCATGATGCAAGTGAATAGACATATGAATACAGGAGGAAGAATGAACATGGGTATTAAATACTATGCTACCAACATATATGTAAAGGACATTGGGACAACCAAGCAATTCTACCGGGAGGTTTTGCAGCAAACCATTGAGGAAGACTATGGCTCCTATGTCTGTTTTGCCAACGGTTTGGCCTTTAAACAAAAACCGGAGCTGCTGCAGGAGGAAGAACCGGGCAGTACCGGGGAATTATCTCCCGGCTCCGTAAAGCCGGTTGAGATTACTTTCCGGGTAGCTGAACCGGATCAATTGGCCCTGCGTTTAGAGCAGCTCCGGATTCCTGTGCTCGAACCACTTACCGTCTTAGCCTCAGGCCAGAAAATCATCCGGTTTATTGATCCTGACGGCAACATCATCACCTCAGAAGAAAACATGGAAGATGTTGTATTAAGGCTTTGTGAAGAAGGGGTTCCGGTTGAGGAAATCATTGTACGCACTATCATGCCGGCGGATTTTGTGTATACAGTTCTGAAAATCATCTAAAGCAGGTTATTACGGGAATCGCTTAAGCTAAGATCTGCTGCAGAATTTCCCGGGTCTTTAGCGGCAAATCAAGGTGTTTTAATTCAGCTTTTACCGTCTGGGCGGAGCCATAACCGGCCATAAATCCGTTTAAACGTGCAATCACGGTGGCATCAACAAAATCTGTTTCAGATTTATACAGGTTCAGCAGTTCTCTGGTCAAACCGGGCAAACGTTGCAGATAGTATTTTTGATGATAAAATTCGGCCCGGTAAAAAGGAAGGGCTGCCCCGATCAGGGTGTAGATTTTTCCGGGTCCGATCTTTTCTGCTTCTTCTTTTGAGGCTTGGGCTATTTGTCCCTGTTTGTGATTATGGAATAATATCATGGAGCGGTATTGTTTGGACCAGGTTCTTTGCCGTGGATTGTGGCTGGCCCAAAAAACCTGTAAAAGGTTATGATAGGAAATGGTGTCCGGGTCATAGTCCAATTGCAGGGTTTCGGTATGGTCTCCCAGATTATGATAGGTGGGATTTATGGTCGTTCCCCCCGCATATCCAACCCGGGTGCTTACTACCCCTTCTATTTGCCCAAACTGGGCATCAGGACCCCAGAATCATCCCAGGGCCAAGGTGGCTGTTTCCAGGTTATGGTGCCCGGAGGTCTCCGGGATCTTAGCCTGATGGTGTTGCAGGTTCATAGGGCCTGTTGTGTTTTTCATTGCGGCATACCTCCTTTTGCCTGCCAGAGCATTGACATCATACATCTTCAAGTAAAGACGCTTACGGTCTTCTTCAATACAGCAACCAAGGGTTCTATTATCATCATAATATAATTTGTTATATGATGATAATAGAAATACTCAAAACGAGGGGAGATGTGAATCATGCAAAAAAAGAATGAGGAATGGAAAAAAATCCTTACTCCCGAAGAATACTATATCCTGCGCGAGAAAGGGACAGAACGGCCTTTTAGTGGAAAATATTATTACAACCGGGAGCAGGGAATATATTGTTGTGCCGCCTGCGACCACCCTGTTTTTTCCTCCGAGGAAAAATATGAGTCCGGGACCGGGTGGCCCAGTTTCTTTGCGCCTTATGAAAAAGGGAGCCTGGGGCAAAGTATTGATAAAAGCCTGGGGATGATCAGGAAAGAGGTGCATTGTAAAAAATGCGGGGGGCACCTGGGGCATGTCTTCGATGATGGACCCCAGCCCACGGGTAAAAGATATTGTATTAATTCTTTGGCCATGAAATTTAAACCCGGCGCCAAAGAATAAGACCCGGGAATATGCTTCAGATTTAATTTTTGAGGCGCTCATCCGTAATGGGGTCTTAATAGAGGGAATGTTAACCCCCCGGGAGTGCTTGGATAAAAAAGCGATCAGAGTGCCTGGGGAGGGGATACGTGACTGTCATTCATACCCGTCTGACCGCTGATGTTCTACTCTGAACCGCAAATGCCTCCTGATTACGTGATTTTACGTTTTTACCCGGGATTTCCAACCTTACAGGTTAAACCCACAATCCTTTTTCCCATTTTTCCGCATCCGGGGGATTTTGGTCCTCCAGGATGGCAGCAAAGTTTATCAGGGACTTATAGGCATCTCCCAGAGGGTAATAGAAGGCATTCCAGTTATCGCTATCCTCGCCGTCATGATTGGGTATAACCCAGTCAAAATACCAGGCCAGGTCTAATTCTAAGGGAGCACTTTGGGCTCTTTGCTCGATATTCTCCAGGTCTTTTAGCGAAAGAATTCTTTTTTGTTTTTGGGTGCGACGTAAAAGCTTGCGCCGCATGACATCTACTACCAGTTCTCTAAGGTTTGCTTTCTGTTTTTTTAACCACTGGATTTCGTCCAGGGATAAGGGAGAAAGGAAAACCTTTTTCATGGGGACCTCATCCATAACGGGTAACTGCCATATGGCCCGGGGAACAAAGGGATTTCCTTCGAAAAAAGCATCATGCCCCTGGTCCAATATGGTTCTAAGCTCGCTCAGGTCTAATCCCTGCAGGTCGCCCCTTACATTTAACACCAGAAAATCCTTCTTGTTCCTCAATTCTTCAATTTCTTCCCGGCTGCGGAAGTAGTAATCGATGCCCTCGGTTTCGCCGGGCCTGGGGGAGCGGCTGTTATAGAGAACCAGTTTTCTTAAATTCTGGGCCAGGTGGGGACAGAAACGTTCCAGGGCAACAAATAAAGGGCCTTTTCCTACACAGGAAGGGCCGCTTAATATGACCAGACTACCTTTGTTTGACAAAGCCATCACATCCTCTTTTTATCATTTGTTTTTTAATTCTTCCATGATTTCTTCGACTTCCTCAAAACCTTCCTTATAAAAATCTTCTTCATCCGGGGCCAATTCTTTTAACAGCCGTAAAAACTCCCCTGCATGGACCCGTTCTTCATCGGCGATTTCTTTTAGCACCGCTATGGCCAGTTCATGATCCGTTGCTTCTGCCAACTGCATATACAACTGGATGGCTTCATATTCAGCCGCAATCAAAAACCGGATGGCCCGGATCAGTTCTTCGTGGGTTAATTTACGGTCTGAAGTCAGGCCGGAAAAAGAATTTCCAAAATCAGGCATTTGTAACCCTCCTCTGTATTTGATACCAAATAATCCAAGTAATTACTATTTTAACTCATTTGAGCCGGATAATACATTGGCAAATATTTAAAAAGGACGTATTTCCCGGAAAAAAGAAAAATGAACACTTTTTATACAATATTTTTGCTTTTTATTCGTAAACGAAAATGTAGTATGATTAGATAAGGTACCATGAAATTGAGGTGTTGCCCGTGGCGGAAGCGAAATTGGATTTGAAGGAAAACATTATTGCCTTTGCGAGAGAGCATGGGGCGGATTTGGTGGGCTTGGCCCCGGTAGAGCTATGGGATGCATTCAATGTGGTCCCGGTTGATTTCAGACCGCAGACCTTATTCCCTCCAACCCAGACGGTAATCGTTATGGGTATGGGATTGCCTCTTCCCATTGTAGAGACGACACCGTCAGCTCTGCATATGGAATTATATCGTACCTGCAACCGGGAGCTGGATGGGTTGGCTTTTAATCTTACCCGTTTTCTTAACCGGCTAGGCTGGGCTTCCTATTTTTTTCCCCGGGATGGGTATGGCAGCCTTAAACCATTAAAAGAAAAACCCATGGTCGCATTTGGTCATGTGGAAGCAGCCCGCTATGCCGGTTTAGGTACCAGAGGGTTGAACAACTGCTTATTAACCCCGGAATTTGGACCCCGGGTCAGATTTGTGTCGGTATTCACCTCTGCCCGGTTGTCGGGCGATCTTATGCAGGAAAAAGAACTGTGTATCCTTTGTGAATCTTGTGCCAAGTGCTGCCCGGTGGATGCGTTGGTGCCCCGGGAAGAAACCATTGTTGCAAGGTATGATAAAATGGCCTGCCTGGGCCAGGCCGAAGAGTTAAGCCGCAGAAAGTGCTATCCCTGTGGAATATGTATTAAGGTCTGCCCGGTGGGACGAGATCGTAAACTCTATCCCCAAAAAGGTTTCATAAAAAAATATTTGCAGGAAAAGGAGGCTCTAGCGGCTAATCCGGAAGATCCTTCCTACCGGGCCTGGACCCATGTCCGCAAATATGGCAGCCTGCAGAATGAACCGCAAAAAGGCGTGGAAAACAAAAACAATAAAGGTGGTGTTGGTTATGAAGATCGCTGATTTAAACGATTTTACCCGGGTTTTTCAAACATTTTTAGATCAGGGCCCGGAACAGAAGCAAATTATTGAAGAAGGCCGGGACATTGTAAAAGAATTGGTTTCTGCTCCCGGGTGGCTTAATGAGACCCTGGAACAGCTAATATTGGATAATGATTTTTTAGATGGCCAATGGCATTCAGTGGATCCCAATGAAATTACCTTATTCCGTAGTTCAGACCGATCTTTTTCTGTGCGTGCTTTCATCTGGGAGCCCAGGAGATTTTATCCCATTCATGATCATGGGTCCTGGGGATTGGTGGGGGTTTACTTTAATCAGGCCCGGGAAAGAAAGTTTGAGCGTATAGATGATGGCTCGATTGAAGGACAGGGTGAAGTCAGACTTACCGGGGAAGGGATCCTGGGAAAAGGTGGAACCACGTATGTTTTACCCATTAATGACGGAATTCACCAGGTGGAAGCGGTTGACGATTTAGCCGCGGTTACGATTCATGTTTACGGGAAACCGGTACGGACCGGCTATATTCAGCTTTATAATGTTCATAATCATACCGTTTACCGGGCTTATCCCCCCAATGTTTTACAAAGGATCCTGGCCATTAGAACCCTGGGTTCGGTGAATGAACCCTGGGCCGTGCAGGTCTTGCAGGAAGCCCGAAATAAAACCAAAAAAGACTTCGTAAAAATGGAATGTGATATCAGTTTATCCCGCAGATATTAATAAACCATGATCTCTTATTGATAAGGAAACCGAAAAAATGCATCTATTCCAGGTGCATTTTTTTAGGCCGCAAATCATGAAGCATCTTTGGTTTGTTACCATGTAGCAGTATATAAAACAGATGCTGCCGGGCTTATCATGACGTTATGATCCAAGCCGGGAACAAAAAGGAATGATCATTATGAAGATGGACGATTCTAAGAAAACTAGAGCACCGGGAAAACGATATTTTGTGGTCGCCATGATCCTTTTTCTGCTGGGATTTTTCCTGCTGCTTTTTCCTTTTGCTAAAACCTTCTATTATGACACGGTTTTGTATTATTGGATGCAGAGGGGAGTGGAGGAGACCGGAGAGCTTCCCTTGCCCCCTGAGGTTCCCCAGCCGGAAGAAGAATATCCGGATAAACTTGTGCCCCAACCGGCAAAAATCAGGATCCCCAAGCTGGACCTATTTCTGGATATCGGCTATGGAGTAGAGGAAGAAGATTTAAAAAAAGGACCCGGAATATATCCCCAAAGCGGCTATCCGGACATAGGCAATGTGTCTATTGCCGGGCACAGAAATGCCTATGGCTCGCCTTTCTGGCACCTGGACAAGATGGCAGCGGGAGACCGGATCTTGTTTTATTACAATGATAAAATCTATGAATACCGGGTGGAGCAGGTTTTTGAAACCCATAGCCGCGACTGGAGCGTCATTGATCCCACGGAAAAACCCGCTTTAACCCTAACTACCTGTCACCCTTTAAATCCGGTGGGAGGGGCATATAACCGCTTGATTGTGCGCTCTTACCTGGTAAACGTTACTCTGATTAGGGATTAAGTATGCCATTGATCCGGTGCGGTTTCTCGCCCTGGAAGATGTCGACGTTTGTTCTGGGGGTCTGACCTGACCGGTTATGCCCGGATAGAGATAGATGCCGCTCCAATGTGCTGTTGCCGAAGAAAAATCAGGGGCCGGGATCAAATGCAATAAATTATGATAAAAATCGGATGATTGTAATGTAGAATAAGAGTAATGATAGTATCTGCTGCCAGGCAGCAGCGATATCCTGTATTGAGAATAAAAGGAGGGTGCCATTCATGTCAGACCGCTTGCACATATTTGCCGTATCTGATTCAGTTTGAGAAACAGCGGAGAGGATTGCAGTCGCGACTTTAGCCCAGTTTCCGGTCGAAAAAAGCATTACCCGGTTTTCCCGGGTGCATAAAAAAGAACAAATACAAAACATTTTGGACAAAGCAATAGAAGAAGAAGCCATTATCATCTTCACCATCGTCAAACCCGATTTAATTGACTTTCTGGAACAGGAAGCAAAGAATAAAGGGATCTTTGCCATTGATGCCTTAGCTCCCCTGATGAATGCCGTGAGCCAAAAGACCAACCTGGAACCGAGTCATGTTACCGGTTTAGCCCGGCAAAAAGATTACCGCTATTACAACCGCATGGAAGCCATTGAATGGACCCTGGAACATGATAATGGCAAAAATCTGGAAACCTTTAAAGAGGCAGACCTCATCATCATGGGTCCACAGAACACTGCTAAAACAGCACTTTCAATGCATTTGGCCTGTAATCTGGGTCTGAAGGCAGCCAATTTTAATATTGGAATTGATACCGAAGTCCCACCGGATCTCATTCGATTGGTGGGGTTGGTGCCCATGGTCGGTCTTACCATTGATCAGGAGAGTTTATACAATATTCGCAAGGAACGCCTAAAACACCTTGACGTTAATCACCGGTTGGAGGAACTGATTGCGGAAGAACTGGAAAATGCCCATCAAATATACAAGAAACTCCATTGTGTCATTGTCGATGTCACTATGGAGGACATTGAAGAGATCAGTAATGATGTAATGAGGAAATTTAAACTGCCTTTAAAAGCTAGCTATAATTTTGCCACCCTGGTGCGCAGGAGATTTTAACCGTTCAGATTATGCAGGATCAGGAAGCGGGCAAAATGATAAAAAGGCCGGCCAGGATACAGGCCAAGGCAATGAAGATTAAAGTGATGCCGGCAGCAGGGTCTCTTTTCTTTTTAACCATATACGCGCACAACAATTCTAAAGAACCTGAAAGCAGGGGATAAAAGAGCAAGGCCCCCAGCGAAAAAGCGATCGAAAGTATAAGCCAAATACCAGCTTTCCCGTTGTTGGGGGAGCTGGTTTCTGCATGGGCTACCACGCAGGAAAGAACCGGCTGTGAAGCTTGCATATCATAGCCGCAGTGGCTGCAAAAAACCGTACCTTCATCATTGCCTGACCCGCAACAGCTGCAGTGCATGTAGTCCCTCCTGTCTCTTATGGAGCTGAAAAGAGCTTCGTTCCTCTGTACTATTATAATCGATTTCGCCTTGCCATAGCCCCTGTTTTTTGTTTGGATCTGGCCAGTACTAGAGGAAAAGGGAAAGCCGAATAGAATTATAAAAGGTATGATAAACAAATCAGTCCGATTAGGTGGCATTCAGGATCCCATGGATCGTGCATAAAAGCACAAAAAAGGAGGCTTCATCATTGAGGTACCGCCGCAGGATCAAACATTTTAAAAGATACCGGCAAATATTAAGAGCACTGATACGTTATGGTTTTGAATACCTGATTATTTCTATGGGCATTTACAAAATCATACCCCTTTTAAAACAAAGATTAAAGCGGCTTCCGCCCAACTTCACCATCGAGAGTTACCTGGCGCTTAGTATGCGTGAGATTATGATGGAGCTGGGCCCCACGTTTGTCAAACTGGGACAGATGCTAAGTACCCGCCCGGACATGTTCCCCCCTATGTTTATCATGGAACTGGAAAAACTTCAGGACAAAGTGGATCCGTTTCCCTATGAACAGGTGGTGCAACAGCTGGAAAAGGAAATCGGACATCCTCAAGAGATATTTGCTGACTTTACCCCGGAGCCCCTGGCGGCAGCATCCATCGGTCAGGTGCACCGGGCGGTTTTAAAGACCGGGGAAACGGTGATTGTAAAAATCCAGAGACCCGGAATAGATCAGCAGGTTGATGTTGATTTAGAAATCCTCTATAATCTGGCCCGTTTTCTGGAAAAACGGGTAGAACGGGCCCGACGCATGGAACTGGCTGCCTTTGTAGATGAATATGCCCAGCTTTTACGCCGGGAACTGGACTATGACCGGGAGGCTAAGAATACGGACCGCATGTACAATAACTTTGCCTCAAATCCCAGTGTGGTGATACCCCGGGTCTTTTGGGCTTATACTACCGGTAGGATTCTGACGGAAGAATACATTGAAGGCATCAAATTAAGTGATATAGAGGAGATAGAAGCCAGAAACTGGGATCGCCGCAAAATCTCTATTTTGGGGGCGGAGTCTTTTCTTACCCAGGTGATGATTCACGGGTTTTTTCAATCCGATCCCCACCAGGGCAACATGCTCCTCATTGATGAGGAAACCATTGCCTTTATCGATTTCGGTGCTGCGGGATTTCTAAGTGAAAAAAGGCTGTTAAATCTGGGCGAACTATTAATGGCCATTGATAATAGGGACCTGGATCGTTTTATCGCTACGATGATGGATATGGGCATCATCGATGATGGCATCGATATGGATAATTTTCAGGAGGATTTAGCTGACATGATCGAGCATGTCCTGTCCAGCAATATCGGCAAGGTTAATATCAAAAAAATACGGGAAGAAATATTAGAACTGGCCTTTCGCTACAAGCTGAAAATACCCACCTATCTGACCGCAGCCATGAAAGCCATTATCACCGTGGAAGGTGTGGGGCGCAAGCTCGACCCTACCTTTGATCTGGATACCATTGCCAAGCCCATGGGCAAACGGGTCTTTCAGGAACGCATGAAACCCGGTAATATTTACAAACACATACGCAGGAAATACTATCAGGATTACCGACCCCTGGGCACATTGCCCCGTAATTTCAACCAATTGGTGAGGAAAACCGGAGAAGGAGAGCTGAATGTCAATATCCGGGTTGACCTTCATCCCCTGATGAAAAGAAAAATAACCCGCCTGATAGGCAGGTTAAGTGCCAGTATTATCATAGCCGGCTGGCTGGTGGCGTCGGCCATGATCATACAGGCATCGGGCAGGGAGGTAATAGATAGTCTTTATCCCTATGGTACCGCAGGTTTCATTTTAGCCCCTATAGCCCTGATTTTGCTAATCTTATCGGTATTTCAATCCAGAAATAACCCATAATCTATTTCATCTGGGTTAAGATTTCCAGCAGGCGGGCTTCTTCCGCCAGGAGCTGGGGTGAAGCAAAACTTCGCTCCTTGGGCAGGGAAATGGGAATATCATGGGCAATTCGGGCGGGGCGGGGGGAAAAAATTAAGATCCGATCGGCCAGGCAAAGGGCTTCTTTAAGGTCATGGGTTACGGCAATTACCGTAAAACGGTGTTTTTTCCACAGGGCCAAAAGATCTTCCATAATAGCCAGTTTAACCGGAAGGTCCAGAGAGCCGAACGCCTCATCCAGGATCAGAATCTTGGGTTCCACGATTAAAGCCCGGGCCAGGTTTACTCGTTGCTGCATACCACCGCTAAGTTGTGCAGGCAGATAATCCTCAAAGCCATGAAGACGGAGCTGGGTTAAGATATCAATGATACGGTTTTTATGATGTTTTTTACTCACGAAACGCAAATTATCATATACGGAACGCCAGGGGATCAACCGGGGCTCTTGAAACACAAAACCGATCTGATCGGACTCGCGTGTTATCTCACCGCTGGTTGGAGTTTCCAAACCGGCGATTAATCTTAAAAAAGTGGTTTTCCCGGAACCGGAATGTCCCAGCAAAACCACCCGCTCAAACTCCCGAATTTCAAGACTCATCTGATCGATTACCCTCAGGGTGCCGAAACATTTAGAAACCTGGTTTAAGGTTAAGAGGGAGCCCATCTTTTGGAAAACCTCCCCATCCAGAATTTTATCAGCCGCTCGGTAATCAAGCCCATAATCACGGCGATTAGTGTAAGGGCATAAACCTGGGGAATGTCAACAAACTGGCGGGCCCAAGCAATTTGAACGCCCAAACCCTTGTCTCCGCAAAGGTATTCTGCTACCAGGATCACTTTCCAGGCCTGACCGATACTGACATCTATAATGGCAACAATAAAGGGAACCAGGGAACCCAGGTAAATATCCCGGAAGATATTTTTAAAGGGGACCCGGTACACTTTTGCCATTTCCAATAAGTTTTTATCCAGGTTTCTCACTCCCGATATGGTGGTCAGCACCGCCATGGGCAGCAGGGACAGGAAGGCAATCAGCAAGGGGCCTTCCCAGCCAATTCCCCAGATAAAGATTACTAGAGCTAACCAAGATATCACGGGAACCGCCTGCAAAACCATAATAATGGGGCGAAACATTTCATAAAGCTTATCCACCAGACCCAGGAGCAAACCCAGGGGGATTCCCACGGTGATTACCAGGAACAGCGACAGGAAGACTTTCCAGGCCGTTTCGAAAGCAGCCTGAAAGGTCGTAATGTTGGTGATTAACCTGTGCAAAACCACCAGGGTTTCTGCCGGTGTAGGAAGAACCAGGCTCTGCCCGTATAATACCGCAGCGATGTGCCAGCACAAAAGGAAGATTCCTATACCGGCCAGCGAATAGCCCAGGGCTTTCATGGAGAATAAAAACTATCATCGGGAACAGCAGCGATGCTTTCCGGATACAGATCGAACAGGGTTTGCAGATAGAATTCCACTTCATCCCGGCATTCCAGTGCAGGCACAAAATAAAAATCCATCCGCGCTAAGGCATTCTTTAAGACCGGTACCGGAATGGGGAGTATATTATGGGCAGTTTCCAGGGCTCTGTCCGGTTCCTCCAGGGCATAGGCGTTAGAAGCAGCGAACAGGCGCACGGTCTCCCGGACCTGTTCCGGGTGCTCTGCCCAAAAATCTCTTTTTACAAAAAAACCGGTAATGGGTATACGGGGTTCTGTATTATAGGTTTGTCCCCAGTAATCCTGGAAATCTAAGACAATTCGGTCCAGATTCCCGCCTATACTCAAGGTCACAAAAGGTTCGGGAAGTGCTGCAAATTCAACCTTACCTCCCTGGTAAAGGGAAACGATTTCCTGAGGAGGAGCATACAGAAAGGTGACATCCTGATCCGGAACCATCCCCCGGTCCAACAGGGCTGCCCGCATGATTATGTCCGACGTGGTTCCCCGGCCCACAGCCGAATAGACGGTTTTATCTTGTAATGAATGCCAGTCTTCAAAAACCAGGTTATCTCCTGCAATCAGATAAAATGCTTTCCACTGGTACACACCCAGCAGCACGATATTGATCCCCCGGGCATGAAGATTGGCGGCTGCGGTAACAGGAAGAGCGGCAAATTCAGCCTGATCTGCAGCCAGGAGCGCCGCAGCTTCGTCGATGGTTCTCCAGTAATGTACTTTTACCGGAACATCTCCGGATACTTCTCCGCTGTCGAGGCCGGCGATGGGGATGACGGTGGGACCGATAGGATTGATTATTCGCACTTGATCCACTGGCTCCGGTGCGGGAGCTTGCATTTGCCAGAAGATGATGCCGGATACAATCACGATTGCCAACAGGGCCAGGAATTTTTTCATGATATAACCACCTCCAAAATATTTTTGGCCTGCTGAAAGTGAAGCAAGCATAGAGGAAAGATATTGATATTATTATATAATAAATATTACAAAAAGAATCAGAAATATCCCGCCCCTACTTTCATAAAATGGCATTTTAAGCTATAAATAGGGTATGGACTATAAAAGATAAAAAGTCCTACATTTTAGAAGTCGGATTTTTTTGGTTTTTATTAGGAAGGGGGAATAATGATGAACCATATATTACCGGAGCTGCCATATGCTTATGATGCCTTAGAGCCTTTTTATGACCGGGAAACGGTTAAAATACACCATGATATGCATCATAAAGCTTATGTAGACGGGCTTAACAAGGCCGAAAGCGCTATAGCCCAAGCCAGGGAAACAGGGGATTTTGCTCTCATTAAACACTGGGAAAGGGAATTGGCCTTTCACGGTTCCGGGCATATTTTACATACCCTGTTCTGGGAAAACATGACCCCTCATGGGGGTGGGGGCCCTCCAACCTTATTGCGGGAAAGGATTATTACCGATTTTGGCAGTTATAACGCTTTTCAAAAACAGTTTACGACAGCCGCCGTGGCAGTGGAAGGTTCCGGTTGGGCTGTTTTGTGCTGGAATCCGGCATTTTCCAGGCTGGTAGTACTTCAGGTGGAAAAACACCAGAATCTGACCCAATGGGGAGTCAATCCGTTATTGATTATTGATGTATGGGAACATGCCTATTATCTGAAATATCAAAATCGAAGAGCAGAATTTGTAGAAGCCTGGTGGAACCTGGTTCACTGGGAAGATGTGGAAAAACGTTTTATTAAATCGATCAAATAAAAAAGAACTCGCTTAAAACGGGCTCTGCAACCTTAGTTATTATATACCCCAGCGGGTTTGGGCTTCCCGGGGGGTATATTTTTCTATGCATATTTTTCCGTTTTCGATAAATGCGATTTCCGGGTAATGATTGTTTAATTCTTCTTCCGGGCTTTGGGAGATGAGATTGGCGATCCGTATTTGACCCGGCATCAGTGCCAGGGCGAATATGGAACTGGATTGGTCGCCAAAATAACCGGCATGAGCAATGCCTTTGAGTTTTCCCAAGATGATAATATCTCCCCCGGCAATGATTTCTGCGCTTTCATGGACATCTCCCCATATGACAATGGAGGCCTCACTGCGAACATTTTGCCCGCTTCTCACATTGCGGTGAATGATGAGGTTGCTTTTAGGATTCTTCTCAGGCGGTGGCAGTGCCGGGGCCGTATTATTGAGAAGGATGCCATGGTCCAGGCAGAGTTTTTGCAATGCTGTGATTTCGCCGGGGGACAAATTATCCATTCCGTTCCCCTGGAACAAAACCGAAGAACCATGAAAAAGGGCTTGATTATTGGTCAGACGCTCGTTTAAAAAACGGTAATATTCATCAAAACTGCCGGGTCCGAACATGAAAATGAGATTGTTGTTCATACCTTTAATATTAACCGGTGTTGCCAATTTACTTACCTGCCTTTAAGAGGAATATTAATATCCAAAACCGAGTGTCTTCCTTTGGAAATGATATTAATCTCCGGGGTTCCGTCTACCTCAACGTGCTTAACAATAACCTGAACGATTTCTTCCTGCAGGATTTGCATTAACTGGCTTGAAGAACCGATGCGGTCATGGGATAGAACAACCCGCAACCGCTCATTCGCTTTATTGCGGCTTGATTCTTTGATTTTTTTCTTCAGAAAACCAAACATCCAATGAGACCTCCTTATCCATGCGCACATTATCTTTGAGGGAGAAAATTGCGAATCAACCGGGCCCATAAACCATCTTGGTCAAAAGACATAAAAGGGACCGGCTCTTCCACCAGGCGCTGGCAAATATTATAAAAAGCGGTTCCGGCCTGAGATTTCTGGTTGAGTACAATGGGTTCACCCTTATTGGTGGATATAATAACGTTTTTATCCTCGGGTACTACTCCGATCAGTTCTATACAAAGGTGTTCAATCAGATCCTCCACACTTAGCATGTTTCCCTTTCTTACCATCTCAGGATTTAAACGGTTAATGATCAACTTGATGTCTTTGTAATTACTGGATTCCAGGATGCCGATGATTCTGTCCGCATCTCTTACCGCAGAGACCTCGGGATTGGTAACGACGATGGCTTTATCGGCTACGGCAATGGAATTTTTAAATCCCCTCTCAATGCCTGCCGGGCAGTCAACAAAAATAAAATCGAAATTTTCCCGGAGCTGTTCCACGATGACACGAAGCTGCTCCTCGGCCAGATCTTCCTTGTTCCTGGTCTGGGCAGCGGGTAGCATATAAAGATCAGGGAATCTTTTATCCTTCACCAGGGCCTGTTTCAATGTACATTCACCTTCCGCTACCTGAATGATGTCATATATGACCCGGTTCTCTAAACCCAGGATAAGGTCTAGTTTTTTTAATCCAATATCCAGGTCTAATACGACTACCTTATAACCCATACTGGCTAAACCGGTGCTGATGTTCGCCACGGTGGTGGTTTTTCCGACGCCGCCCTTGCCGGATGTAACTACATACACCTGACTGAGTTGAATATCTTTTGCCATTATTTCCTTTGGCCTCCTCAAAATAAAATCAGAAGATGTCCCTCAAAGGGGGGGTTCCTATATTGTAACGGATATGGAAAATGGAATAAACTTAAATTTATGGAAAACCCATGATAACATCACAGATATGATGATAATACGAAAACTTAATGGTTATTGCAATAATTATGGCATAAACTTATGATAAAGTCAGAGAAAAAAACAAAATGCTGCCCCGAGTATGTAGATTGCCAGGGGGCAGAGAAAAAAAGAAGGAAAGTGAAGAAAGGTTGTCGAAATAAAACATATTCAGAATGCGGTGCCGTATAATCATATTTCGTGTACAATAAGGAGGTTGAAATTATGCCAGACACACTGCATGTATTTGCTGTATCTGATTCTGTCGGGGAAACGGCAGAAAGAATAGCTATGGCTTCATTAACCCAATTTGAAGTAGAAAGAAATGTTACCCGTTTTTCCAGGGTACGCAAACTGGAACAGATCGACACGATTTTAGATAAAGCAATCGCCGAAAAAGCATTAATCGTGTACACCATCGTCAGGCCGGTATTGGTCGAGGCGATAGAAAACGGAGCCCGGGAAAAAGGAGTAACGGTTATCAATGCCATGGCTCCCCTGATGGACGCCATTAGAGAGAGAACCGGCTTAAAGCCCTATAATATTGCCGGCCTTTCCCATAAAAAAGATGATAATTATTTTAACCGCATGGAAGCCATTGAATGGACCCTGGAACATGACAACGGCAAAAACCTGGATGATTACCATGAGGCAGACCTGATTATCCTGGGACTTCCCAAAACCTCTAAAACGCCTTTGTGCATGCATCTGGCCACCAATCTGGGACTTAAAGTTGCCAATTACAATCTGGGTTTTGATACGGTCCTCCCCCACCAAATAGCGGATTTAAAGGGAAAAGTGCCTCTGGTTGGTTTAACCCTGGATTATGATAGCTTGCTGGAGTTAAGAAAAGAGGGTTTCACCCGGGATGAATTGCCCCCGGATATCAACAGTTTAGAAGATCTGGTAGCGGAAGAACAGGAAACGGCATACCGCATATATGCCCGTCTTAAGTGCTTTGTTATTGATGTTACCATGTCTGATATAGAGGAAGTAGGGCACCGGATTACCCAAAAATTTAAACTGCCTCTTAAGGTTCGCTATCACCGGTTCTAAGGATGAAGCATCTGTGAGGCTGGCCGTAACGACTTCCATATTTAGCAGGGGGTCGTTTTCTCGCGAAAAGGGGCTCGGGGATTTTCAGCAATTCTGGGAATCTTCCGGCCTCCAATCCAGGGATGGCATGAGGCACCGATAATATCCGGGCCCCTGCTGATCCCGGTTTTTATGTTGAAAAGAAAGGGTACTTTAGGGGCCCAAAGGACCAAAAAAAATCAAAAGTTCGATGGACAGGGTTATCAAATTAGGCTAAAATTAAGAATATTATTCGGGATTGATAACCTCGGATAAATACTAAACGGGATGTAGCGCAGTTTGGTAGCGCGTCTGGTTCGGGACCAGAAGGCCGCAGGTTCAAATCCTGTCATCCCGACCATAAAATAAACCGAAAGCCTTGCAGCTGTTATGCAAGGCTTTACTTTTTGGTTTTATTCAGGCTGAGATGGTTAGTATCATGCGATTTTCCGGGTAATGAATTTTTCCCCTTCGACGATAAAGAAAACCAGAAGGCCTATGCCCAGTGGCATGATCCAGTCCCCGGCTGCCAGGGGAGCAGTCCCGAATAGATTGTTCATGAATGGTGCATAGGTAAAACCCAACTGGAGCACAGCCAGTGCGGCTATAGCAATAAAAACATACTTGTTATTCATCAGTTCGCCACTCAAGCTGGTTTCATTTATTTTTTTACAGTTAAACAGGTAAAATAACTGGGCGGCTACCAGAATATTGACGGCGATGGTCCGGTTAGTAGCCAGAGCATGGTCTCCACCCGAGGAAAAAAACCAGTATCCTGCTCCAGTCAAACCGGCAACTAAAATTGATACAAATGCGATACGCCACAAGAAATACCTGCCAATAATAGGTTCATCCGCCTGGCGTGGGGGCATCTGCATAACCTTTTTCTCCATAGGTTCCATGGAAAGTGACAGGGCCAGGGTAACGGCAGTGACCATATTAATCCATAATAACTGTACCGGGGTTATAGGTAGAGTTGTACCGACAAGGACTGCGCCCATAATGATGAGTGCTTCGGCTCCATTGGTGGGAAGAATAAATAGGATCGTTTTCTTTATATTGTCATAGACTGTCCGGCCCTCTTCTACCGCGTTGACAATAGAAGCGAAATTATCATCGGTCAAAATAATCTCTGCGGCATCTTTGGATACCTCGGTTCCTTTAATCCCCATGGCAATGCCAATATTAGCCCGCTTTAGGGCAGGTGCATCATTGACACCGTCCCCGGTCATGGCACAGGAGATATTATTGGCTTGCAGTGCTTGAACCAGCCTCAATTTATGAGCCGGATCTGTTCTGGCAAAAACATCATGTTGCATTACCACATCCTGCAGTTGTTCATCGTCCATTTTTTCGATTTCCGTGCCGGTTATGACATCTTTATCCCGGCCGATACCAAGTTCATCAGCGATCGCTTTAGCCGTTATAGCATGGTCTCCGGTAATCATTATGACCCGGATACCGGCTTCTTTACATTCTTCTATAGCGGCATAGGCCTCTTCCCGGGGAGGATCAATGATACCGACCAGCCCCAGAAAATATAAATCCACATTTTTAAGATCATCTTCGCTGATTTGATCCGCCGGGGCATTAAGCTTGCTATAGGCTGCAGCCATCAGACGTTCTCCCTGCCCGGCTATGAGGCTCATCTGCTCCTCCCAGTATTTAAGATCCAGCTTTTGCTCCCCTGCTTCTGTCAACTGTTGGCTGCACATTTCGAGCAGTCTTTCTGGTGCTCCTTTGACATAGATATATGTATTGCCATCATGTTTATGCAACGTGGCCATATATTTATTGTCGGATTCAAAAGGAATGGAATCGATCCGCTGGGGCTTGAATTCTCCTAACCCTGCCTTATAGGCTAGTGTCAGCAAAGCCCCCTCGGTAGAAGTGCCTTCAACTTTCCATTCACCTTCATCTGTTTCTTTCAGATCAGAATCATTGCAGGCTCGAATGCATTGTAAAAAAATTTGCAATACACGCTCATCTTGAAGGTCTATACCAACGTTCTTTTTATTACCATCTTTATAGATTTTCCCTTCCGGTTTGTACCCTGATCCTTCTACCTCGAAGCGCTGCTCGGCAGTTATGATCGTCTTTGCCGTCATTTCGTCCCGGGTAAGGGTTCCGGTTTTATCCGTACATATAACTTCCACCGAACCCAGGGTTTCGACCGAAGGCAAGCGGCGGATGATGGCATTCCTCCTGGCCATGCGCTGAACCCCGATGGCCAGGGTGATGGTCATGATAGCCGGCAATCCTTCTGGTATGGAAGCAACCACCAAACTTATTGTAGCCATGAACAGCTCCACCATAGTATAATCGCGGAAATAATGCCCAAATGCAAAAAAAGCAGTCGCCACCACTACAATAAATATGGAGAGTATTTTTCCAAAACGATCGATTTTTTGCATCAGGGGCGTGGTTATTTGCTCTACTTCCTCCAGCATCTGTTTGATTTTTCCCAGTTCTGTATCCTGGCCTGTTGCTACCACGATGCCGGTTGCTTCGCCATAGGTAACCAGGGTTCCTGAAAAGACCATGCTTTTGCGGTCGCCTATAACGGCGTCATCACTGACCGGTTCGATATGCTTCCTGACATCTTTTGATTCACCGGTGAGGGGTGATTCTTCAATGCGGAAGTTTTTTGATTTCACAATACGGGCATCGGCCGGCACCTTGTCTCCGGACCTTAATATGATGATGTCACCGGGCACAAGTTCTTCGGCATTGATTACCTGCCTGTTCCCATTTCTCAAAACCAGTGCTTCCAGTGAAAGCATTTTTCTGATACTTTCCAGTGCCTGTTCAGCTTTGCCTTCCTGAATGAAGCCAATCAGTGTATTTACCAGAACCACTGCCAGAATGACCCAGGTATCGATCCAATGATCCATAAGGGCTGTGATCACTGCAGCGGCCAGGAGAAGATAAATGAGAACATTATGAAACTGAGCGAAAAACCGCATCAATGCGCTGCGTTTTTTGCTCTCGGGGAGGGTATTGCGGCCAAATTCATCGAGACGGGATCGGACTTCTTCTTCAGATAAACCATTTTCGATAGAAGTATTTAAGGCTACCATGCAAGCGTCGGCATCTTTGCTGTACCATTTTTTTTCTTTGATAGATCCTTGATTAATTTCTGCCATGTAGAGGACTCCTTCCCGGAAACAATAAATAAAGGTATAATTATTAAATATAATTATACCTGAGCAATGTAATTGTGATGTAATGGAAATGTAAGTATTATGAAAAATTCACTTCTGCCGGTCAAGTCCAAGATTGTGTGTAAATTGCCTCAGCCAGAATACATGCTTCAACGAATTAGGGTGACCTTTTGTGTCTGTTTGATGCTATTGGACCGACACCACTCGAAGTAGTCGGCCATATTCAGGTACCGTTGTCCGGAAGCCCACTTCTCATCGAGTTCCATAAGCAGGGCGCCGACAAGGCGAACAACAGATTGGCGGTTGGGAAAGATTCTGATGACTCTCTCCCGGCGGCGGATCTACTCGTTGAGGCGCTCCACAGAGTTGGTAGTCGGAAGACGCCTGCGATATTTATCGGGCAGATTAAGCACCGCAGTGACATCGTCAAAGCCATTTTCTCTCCTCCTTCAGTCAGTATTGGTGTGTTGTCAACAACATTCTAACTGAGGAGAGCGATCTTG